>NZ_JBEOZN010000185.1:0-15852 GCF_040298085.1 Streptosporangium sp. NPDC001681
GTCCCCCCCGGCCCCCGCGCGGGGGCGAGGGGGGGCGGGGCGCCGATCTCCCCCGCCGTCGGGGCCGCACCCGCCGGACAGCGGGGCCGGGCGGGTCTCGGGCTCACGCGGGTTGCGCGGCCTGCCACGGCGGGCGGCGGTCGATGCGCGTGAGCACCTCCGGGAATCCGAACCGGCGGTCGATACGCCGGGTCGCCTCGGCCCAGTCGGTCATGGAGCGCACCGGGGACAGCGTCTCGACCACGAAGGGATCGCTCCATCGCTCGACGGCGCGCCGCCAGAGCACGTCCGGGGCCTCGGTCAGCAGGTTTCCCACGCACCCCTCGTAGATGGGCATGGCGCGCACCTCGCCGTCGGGCTCGATCTGCATCAGCGGGAACCCGTAGCTCGCGACGATGCCGGGGTGCATCATCAGGATGAAGTTGTCGGAGGTGGTCACCGCCAGCGACGCCGGTGCCAGTGACCGCAGCCGCTCGGTGTACTCCTCGCTGGTCAGGGTGGCGAGCTCCTCGTTGCCGAGCAGTTCGGTCTCGGCGAAGCCGGGCCGGCTGGCCAGCCCGGACGGCACCGCCGCGGCCAGGTTGAGAAAGCGCATCCGCGGGAACCGAGGGGCGATGTCGGTGCAGAAATCCGCCAACTGGTGGAAATTGCTCCGCACAACCGAGCAGTCGATCCCGAAGATCAGCGGAGTGCCGCCCTCTGCCGCGCGCCGGGCGGCGATGTCGTCCAGCATGGCCAGGGCGTTCATCGCGCGGTCGAAGGAGCCGACCCTGCCCCGTACCCGGTCGTGCACCTCCGCGTCGGTCCCGTCGATGCTGACGGTGATCCGCTGGAAGGCCCGGGCCGCCTCCTCGGCGGTCTCGGGGGTGAGTGTCCATCCGCCGGTGTAGAGGTTGACGGTGACCCCCGCGCGGCCGATGTGCTCGGCGATCTCGTAGATCCCCTTGACCACCAGGGGCTCGCCGCCCGCGAACTCCACCGAGTCCGGGCGCATGGCGATGATCGCGTCGGCGAGCCGCAGCATGTCGCCGTGGCTCAGCTGCCGGGCCGGGCGCCTGCCCGACTCGGAGTAGCAGTGGATGCAGCGCAGGGGGCAGGCGTAGGTGACGTCCCAGATGATGTCGGTGGGCTTGTTCACAGGGGCGCTCATGAGGACCTCCTCGTCGAGAGCGGATGCCCGGGACCGGCGCCGGGCGTTCGGTCGTTCGTCCAGTGCCCGACCAGGTCGGCGTACAGGGGGGAACGGGTCAGCAGGTCCGCGTGGGTCCCGAGGTGCGCGGCGGTGCCGTCCAACAGCAGGATGCGCCGGGCTCGGATCGCGGAGCTGATGCGGTGGGCGATGACGATGAGAGTGCCGGGCCGGGCGGCGAACGCGCTCTCGGCCCTCGCCTCGGCGGCGGGGTCGAGATGGCAGGTCGCCTCGTCCAGGACGACCAGGCGGGCCGGGGAGGCGTAGGTCCGTGCCAGGGCGATCAGTTGCCGCTCTCCGGCCGACAGCGCGGCGGGTTCGTCGATCTCGGCGTCGAGGCCGCCGAGCCGTTCGACGAGCGCCCGCGCGCCCACCCGGTACGCCGCCTCGTCCAGCCGGGCGTCCGCGGTGCCGGCCGGGCACAGGTAGCCGAGGTTCTCCCGGACCGTGCCGGCGAAGACGTACGCCTCCTGGGGCACGAGCGCCACCATGGAGCGCAGGCCGGGTTCCGCGATCGCCTCCAGCGGGAGCCCGCCGAGCAGGATCTCCCCGTGGGTCGGCCGCCGCAGCCCGGTGAGCAGCAGGGACAGGGTGGACTTGCCGATGCCGCTGGGGCCGACCACGGTCAGGTGGTCTCCCTCGGGGATCACCAGGTCGAGGTCGTGTACCACGGGCGTGGCCTGGGGGGCGTAGGCGAAGCCCAGCCCTTTGGCCCGCAGTTCGCAACCGGCGGGCACGGCGACCGCGTAGGCGGCGTCGGCCGGCCCGGTGACGGCGGGCGCGTCGCCGGCGGGCACCGCGATGGTCTCGGCGATGCGGCGCAGGGTGACGGCGAGGGCCACGCCCCAGCTCGAGAGGATGCCGGTCATCGACTGCAGGGCGGGCTGCAGGCCGGTCACCAGGTAGGTAACCGCGCCGACGACCTCGCCCACGCTCAGATGCCCCTGTCGCGTCAGCGGCTCAGCGGCGATGACCAGGCCGAGCAGCGGCACGTGGGCGCCGATGGCGACGATCAGCCGCCGGGACATGCCGGCCCGGGCCAGCGCGTGCGTGGCCGCGGCCTGGGCGTCCACCGCGGCCCGCACGGTGGCGTACGCCTGCTCGTGCGCCCCGCAGGCGGCGATGTCACGCGTGCCCTCCAGGATCGGGGTCGCCTCGGCGGTGAGCGTCTCGTCGGCGAGGATCAGCCGGCGCTGCCGGACCAGCAGCACCCGCATCAGCCAGGCGCACACCGCCACCGCCACGAGCACGGGTCCGGCGACGATGGCCGCGGCCAGGGGCGAGAGCACCAGCAGCCCGGCCAGCGCGGCGATCAGCGAGATGCCCAGCCCGTGCGTGGTGCGCAGCAGTGCGGACACCAGGTTCCGCAGCGTCTCCACCTGCCCGGTGATACGGCTGACGGCGGCGGTGTCCGGCCGGTCGCCGCGGGCGGCGCGGGTCACCGTGGCCGTGACGACGGCGCGCACGAGGTCGTCGCGCAGCGGCTCCACCACCGCGGCCAGGTGGGGGAACATCAGTCGCGTGGCCGCGGTCCTGAGCAGCATCGCGACCGCGAACAGGCCGAGCCAGGCCAGACCGGTACCCGGGCGTCCGGCGAGGAAGCCGTCGTCGACGGCGCGGGCGATGAGCAGCCCGGACAGCAGCCCAGGGACGGCCTCCACCAAGGCCCATGTCAGGGCGAAGGCCAGGGGCCGCCTGCGGGGGCGCAGCAACGCGAGCAGCAGCCGGAACCCGCCGGAGGGTTGGCCGTCCTCTCCCAGGCGGAGGACGGGCGCCGCCGTGAGCGGGGCGGATGCGGGGGTCACAGCCGAGCCGGGCACGGTTCCTCACTCCATGAGCTGTCGTCGCTTGCGTCGCCGCCGGGGGCCGGGCCGACGGCGAACAGGGCGCGGTACGCCGGGTCCTGCCACAGCGCCCGGTGCGTGCCCCGGCCCCGGATCCGGCCGCCGTCCAGCCACACCACGTGGTCGGCGCGGGCGGCGGTGGCCGCGCGGTGGGCGATGACCAGGCGGGTGGTCCCGCGCATGCTCTCGACCAGCGTGCGAGTCACCTGGGCCTCGGTCGCGGTGTCCAGGCTGGACGTGGCGTCGTCCAGCACGGTCAGGCGGGCCCGCCGCACCATGGCGCGGGCCAGGCCCAGCCGCTGGAACTCCCCGCCGGACAGCGGGGCGATGGCGGCGGGGGTGTCGTAGCCCTCGGGCAGGCGGCGGATGACGTCGTCGACATGTGCGGCCCGCGCGGCCTCGCGGACGCTGTCGCGGTCGAGCGCGGGCCTGCCGTAGGCGATGGCCGAGGCGAGGTCGCCGCCCAGGAGGACGGGGCGTTCGAAGGCGTAGGCGACCGCGCCGCTCAACGACTCCGGGGCCACATCGGCGAGGTCGCGGCCGTCCAGCAGCACCTGCCCGCGCTCGGGGTCCAACAGCCGCCCGGCCAGCAGGGACAGGGTGGTCTTGCCCGCTCCGGACGGCCCGACGAGGGCGGTCAGCGCCCCCGGGGCGATGTCCAGGTCGATGGCGTCGAGGAGGTGGGAGCCCTCGCGGGTCACGGTCACGCCGCGGAACGACAGCGCGCCGGGGCCGTCCGGCAGCGGGCGGGTGCCGGGCACGAGGGGTGGCAGGACGAGGACCTCCTGGATGCGGCGGGCCGCAGCGCGGGCCTCGGCGACCCCCAGGAGCGCGTCGACCTGTTCGATGAAGCCCACGCCCATCGCCGCGTAGCCGGCCACGGCGAGCAACTGCCCTGGCTGCAGCCGGCCGTCGGTGACGCCGAGCCCGGCCACGGTGAGCACGAGCACTTCGATGATGGGCAGCAGCAGGGTGATCTGCCAGACGCCCCGCGCCTGGGCCCGCCACATGGCGTGACCGGCGTCCGACAGGTCGGTCAGCGGGCGCAGCACCCGGGTGATCTCGCGATCGGCGGTGCCGGACGCCCGCACCGTGCGGATGCCGGCCAGGGTGTCGGTCAGGCGCGCGGCCAGGCGCCCGTGCGCACTCTGATACCGCTCGTACACCCCGGACAGCCGGGTGACGAAGAGCCGTACGATCACCAGCGCGACGGGTATCCCGATCAGGAAGGCGACACCCGAGCGCCAGTCGGTCACCAGCAGCAGGACGATGCCGCCGCTCGTGCTGACGAGTTCGGCGGCCGTGTACAGCAGGGTGAGCGGGACGCGCCCGGCGCTCGCCGTGTTGCTCACCAGCCGGTTGGCCAGTTCCCCGGCCGGGAAACGGCGGGCGCCGGCGGCGTCGAGCCGGAGGAGGTGGGAGGTGAAGCGCAGGCGCAGGGACGCCGTCGCGGACGCGGTGGTCGCCGCGCCGGCGAGGGCGCCGATGAGATCGGCACAGGTGGCAACGGCCAGGACGAGCGCGAGGAACCCTGCGGCTCGCGCGCCCTCGCCGGACACCACACCGTCCACGGCGGTGGCCAGCGCGGCGGGCAGGGCCAGGGCGGCGGCCGTCGACAGGGCGACGGCCGCCGCGGTCACCGCCAGGGGCGCCCAGAGGCCGCGCGCCGTGGCGGCGAGGAGGCGATCACCATCCCGCCGCGTCACCTGCCCGGCGTGGGAATCCGAGGCTTGGTCCGGCATTAGGGGGCCACGACACCGGTTATGAAGCTCGGCAACGTGCAGGTGCACCCGCAGGGATACAGCCTGGACTCCTGGACGGCCGGGAGCAGGTCAAGAGTGGTGATGTCGAGTTCCATCGGTTTTCCTTTCTTCTTTCACGCCGCCGGATCGAGGCGGCTTGGGGGCCGGCCCGGCCCGCGGAAGGGCACGGACCGAAACGCGCGTCCCGGGGAACCGGTCCGGCGGCCCGCGCCTCAGCCGGCGCGGTCCTGCCCGCCGCGCAGGAAGCCGAGCACGCGCTCCCTGATGGCATGCCCGCCGATGTCGGACAGCGGGTCGTGGCCCGCGCCGGGAACCTCCAGGTAGGTCACCGGCGCGGCGTCGGGGTGGCGGGTTCGCCGCAGCCGCTCGTGCAGGCGGCGGGAGTGGCCGACCGGGATGATCGGGTCATCCTCGCCGTGCACGATGAGCAGCGGCAACCGGATGCGGTCGGCCAGCCGGAGCAGATCGCGCGGCCCGAGGTCGTCATCGTGGATCTCCTCGCGCCCGCCCAGCCGGTCGATCAGGTTGCGAACCGAGACCGGCCCGTCCTCGTAGAGCAGCCGGCCGGACAGGAACGGCGCGACGGCCACGGCCCGCTCCCACAGGTCCGGCTCCGCCGCCGCGGCCAGCAGCGCCAGGTACGCGCCGTAGCTCGCGCCGTAAAGCATGGGCCGCGGCCGGCCCGGGCCGCGCTCGGCCGCCAGCCGGCGGCCCAGGTGCAGGATGTCGGCGAGGTCGGGACCGCCCCAGGCGCCGTGGATGGCGTCGCGGTGTGCCGCGCCGTAACCGGTGCTGCCCCGCTGGTTGGGCGCCACCACCGCGATCTCCTCGGCGGCGAGGCGCTGGAACAGCGGGTCGAAGTCGAGCTGCCACGCGGCCTCGGGGCCGCCGTGCAGCGCCACCACCAGGTGCGGGGCGCCGGCCGGATCTCCGTACACGACGGCCTCCGTGCTGCCCGCCGGCGCCGGATACTCCCGCGCCCGCGGCGAGGCCCACCCGGACCAGTGTTCGCCGGTCGCGGCCAGGACGCGCGGCCGGGACGGGTCCGGAATCGTGATGACGCCCGTCGGATGGTCGGCGGCGCTGTGCACCAGATGCAGGCCGGCGTCGGACCAGTGGGCCGTCGGATGCAGGGCGCCGGGCGGCAGCTCGATCTCGTCGGGGGCGTCCGCCGTCAGATCATGGACCAGCAGGTGGGAGCGGGCACCGTGGGTGACCGACAGGGCCAGGAGCCGCCCGGTGGGGTCCAGCGCCAGCGGGGCCACGCTGCCCTCGACGGCGTTCAGCCGATCGGGGAAGGCCGTCGGCGCCGGGTCGTCGAGGCGGCGCACGCCGAGCCGGTAGCCGCCACCGCGTGACGCGGCGGTCAGCAGCACCCCGCCGCGTGGCGCGGCCAGCAGCAGGTGCTCGCCGGCGGGCAGGCCGAGGGACGTGATGGTGCCGCGCGTCAGATCCAGGACCATGGTGCCCGTCCCCGGCTCGCCGGTGGCCAGCGCGAGGGCGTGCCCGCGCTCGTCGAGCCAGACCGCTCCGCCGATCGAGTGCGGCACCCGGATGATCTGTTCCGGCGGCACGGCCCCGCCGGGCAGGCGCCACACCGTGGTGCCCCCGTCCCCGTCCATCTCCAGCACCAGAGCGGGGGTCCGCGCCGTACCGGGGAGGAGCCGCAGACCGCCTCTTCGAACGGCGATCAGCTCGACCTCCTCGACCGGCCGCCCGCCCTCGGCACGGGACGCGGCGAAGGTGAGCCGCGAGCCGTAGGCTCCGGACCGGCACAGCAGCAGGTCGCCGTCGTCCGTGGGCAGCGGCACGCTCGCCGCGCTCTCGCCGTCTCGGGTGCGTACCGCCCGGGGCCGGGGCTCGGGGCCGGTGAGGTCCCACAGTTCCGGGTACATCGCGGGGTCGCGGTCGTCGGCGGCCAGGCAGGCGGCGTACCTCCCGCCGGGGGAGAAGCGAAAGTTCAGCCGGTGGACGAACGACCGCTGCCGCTCGCCGGTCACCGTGGCGGCCGGGCTCATCGTGTCGGAGATCATCACGCCTTGCCGCCGCGCGTCCATGCCTCGGCGCCCGTCTCGGCCATCCACCGGCGCGGGCCGCCGTGCCGCAGCCGGTACAGGAAGTCCAGCACCCCGGCCAGCCCGGTGTTCCAGGCGACCGAGATCTCCTCGCCGGAGAGCTCGTCGGGCACCACCATGAGCCCGTCGCGCATGACGGCGCGCGCCCACAAGGACGCCGCCAGTTCCTCCGCCTGGTCGTGATAGGCGCGCTCGCCGAGCAGGTCGGCCATGTCCAGCAGGAACTGCCCGTCGCCGGCGATTCCGTGACACGCGGCCGTCCCCGAGGTCAGCCGGCTGCCGTGGACGGCCAGCGCGGCCGCGTGGGCGGCGTCCCGGAAGCGCTGCTCCCCGGTCGCCGCGTACAGGCGCACCAGGTAGGTGCCGACGCCGGAGGAGCCGTTGCACCAGTGCGGCAGCTTCGTCCCGCCACCCGGGCCCTCGGCCCACCAGGCGCTCTCCCCGCGGTACTCGGCCGCGCCGAGCAGGGTCTCCCCGGCGAGCAGGGCGGTCTCCAGGCAGTCGTCCCGGTCGAGCGCGACCCCGGCGGCCAGCAGATACGCGCCGACCCCGGCGACGCCGTGCGCGAAGCCGTAGTGCTCCGTACCCGCCAGCGCGGAACCGAAGTCCTTGGGGATGGGCCACAGCACACCGTCCGCGGTCCGTTGCGCCGCCTTGAGCAGGCCGTCGGCGCAGGCGTCCGCCAGGTCCCGGAATCGCGGGTCGCCGGTGGCGCGCCACAGGTGCAGCAGGGCTGTCCCCGTCCCGGCCGCGCCATGGCAGATGTCCGGGTTGGGCCAGGTGACCGGCAGGTCCAGCCCCAGCTCCACGCCGGCGGTGCGCAGGCTCTCCTTGTCGAGCGCGCGGCCGGCGTCGTGCAGGGCCACGGCGATGCCCGCCCGGCCGAAGTACAGGCCTGGGGAGGGCCGCTGTTCGCGCGCCGACCGCCGCGCGGTCCAGTCCGCCGCTTCCCACAGGGCGGCGGTCAGGCTGGCCCGGGTGTCCGGCGGCAGCGCGTCGTCCGCCCGAGCGGGGTCCAGCACGGCGGCCCACAGAGCGATCACCCCGGCGGAGCCGTACTGGACGGCGCACGGGTCGGCGGTCAGGCCGAAGCCCCAGTTGGGCCACAGGCGGGCGACCGGCTGCTCGCCGGTGCCGGGCGACATGGTGCGCAACGTGTAGGCGAGCCCGTCGTGGAGCAGGCGGTCCTGCTCGGCCGCGCCCAGCCGGAAACCGGCGGTCCGGGTGGCGGGCCCCAGGGCGGCGACGTCCACGTCGTCCAGGAACTCCCGCACCCGCGGCAGGTCCCAGCGCTGCGTGGGATCCTCGCGCATCAGGCCCAGGATCAGCGGGGACAGTGCGGTGGCCAGCGGGTCGCCCGCGGCCGCCACCCGCACCACCGTCTCCACCCGCTCGTCCCAGGACCGCGCGTCGGCGGGCCGGTCCCGCAGGAAGGGCGGCTGGCAGGAGGTGGCCGTGAACAGACTCGTCGCCCCGAGCGCGTACAGGTCGGCCTCCACGCCGAGCGCGGGAGCATACAGGGCTGAGTTCGCCTGCTCGGGCGGTGCGTAACCGGGAGTGAACGCGCGCCCGACCGGCGCGCCGGGCACGACGGTCATCTCCAGGTCGATCAGGCGGCAGTCGCCGTCCTCCGTCACCATGACGTTGTTGGGCGTCAGGTCGCGCAGCACATGGCCCTGTTCGTGCACGACGGCGACCAGCGCGGCCAGGCGGCGCAGGACGCCCAGCACGGCGCCGGGCCGGTCGTGCTGAGCGGCCTCCCAGTTGTTCAGCGGGGTGCCCGCGATGTGTTCCTGCGCCAGGAACAGGTTGTCGTTCTGTTCGAAGAGGAGCACCTTGCGCGCCGTGACGCCCAGCGGTCCGAAGATCTCCAGCATGCGCGCCTCATGGCGCATCCGGTCCCGATCATCGGTTCCGTCGAGCCCGGCGCTCAGGTGGGGGCGCGCCTGCTTGATCACCACCTGGCCGTCGTCCGCGCGGTCCTCCGCCAGGAACACCCCGCCCTTGGCGCCGTGCCGGATGGCCTCGCGCACCACGAACCGATCGGCCAGCAGCACCGCCTGCGGCGCCGTGGTCCGCACCGGAGCCTGGCCCGACTCGAAGGGGCACTCCGCCCAGGCCGGCGGGGAGTACCACGCTCTGCGCTCGTCGGTCTCCTGAGTGCCGTCGGGCGCGGTGAGTCGCGAGGCGTAGGAGCCGTCGTTGTCGAGCACGCTGGGCGCCGAGAACACCCCGAAGCGGTAGTACACCAGGCTGCCCGGCCGGTAGATCCGGTCGGAGAGGATCGGCGCGCCCGGCAGGCCGTAGGTGGCCTCGTGCAGTTCCTCCGCGATCTCCGCCGCGCTCGCGTCGTCGGGCGGGTAGACCGTGATGAACTTGCCCACCGATCCACGGTCCTGGTTGCGTGCCACGAGCCGGCCCAGCTCGTCGAAGTCGGTGGCGTACTTGAAGGGGCAACGGCGGCGCCCCAGCACCCGCACCGCGCGCGCCAGCACCACCGGAGCCGACAACGGCGTCGCCGCCACATGCAGCTTCCAGCCCTGCGCCTGCGTGGTCGCGCCGGCCGGGGTCACGTACGTCCAGGGCGAGTCGACGTGGAATTCCCAATCCGGGACGCCGTCGGACCCGGTACCGGGTATCGAGTCCTTGTCACCCGTTGTGCGATGCAATGTCGCACGGGCGATGTCCCCCAGGACGTGACGGTCTGCACCGGAGACGCCGTCCCCCGCCGAACCACGTTCATTCACGACGCCGAATCTCCAATCGTGTTCTCCGGCAGGGGACGATGTCGAGCCATTGGTGCGAAACGACTGCCCGGATCTCGCCCGTGACCGGTTCCGCCGGTAATCCTCCGGACGCGGACCAGCCTGCCAGTGGCGCCTAATGGCGGTCTTAAGGTCTCCACGCCCGCCGGGCCGGCCCGTGCCGGAGTGCGCATTAAGAGTGGCTAAGCGACCCGTAAGAACCCCCGGTTACCGTCGGCGCCGTCAGGAATACACGTCGGCAACTCCCCGGCCCCACGACGAGAGCTCGTTGAGCACCAAGTCGGACGAGTACGAAGCGGCGCTCAAGGAAAGCCGCCAGAGGTTCATGGCCCCGCTGTTCTCCGCCGGCTGTGAGGACTTGCTCGCGGTACAACGCACACGGCATCCACATGACGCATGACGTCGAGCGCTCGAACGGTGCGGCGAGCCGGGCATGGACCGGCTCGGAAAGGTGCTCAAGGCGCAATCCCGCGCGGAGGCCATCGCGAACTGCTTGATCGCTGACCGCGCGCCCACGGACTCCGCGGGCCTCGCCGGCGGACATCGAGACCCCCGCATCACCGGCGGAGGTCTTTCCCCAACGGAAGGAAATTCACGATGGAACTCGACGTCCAGGCTCTGGACATGCTCCCCGCCCAGGCGGAGAGCCCCCTTATGCCGTGCCTCGGCATCACCTGCGTCAAGTGGAGCTGCCTCACCGACGTCGTCACGTACACGATCAGCTAGTGCACGACGATCCGCGTCGGCGGATCAGTACGGATTCCCGCGAACCGTTTTCTGAAGGAGATCCACGATGGAACTCGACGTCCAGGCTCTGGACATGCTCCCCGCCCAGGCGGAGAGCCCCCTTCTGCCGTGCTACAGCACCTGCTCCCCGTGGAGCCTCGTCTATGACGTCGTCACGTACACGAGCCAGTTCTAGTACGCGGCGATCCGCGCACGCGGATCAAAGCGGGTCTCTCCCGTAGAACCGTCGGCCACGAAAGAAGATCGCGGGGAGCACGTCCAGGATCTGGACATGCTCCCCGTCCAGGCGGAGAACTCCCTTGCGGGTCCGCCGACTACCGAGGCCACGTGACCGACCGGCCGAGGGGCGCGGTCTCGCCAGGCGGGCGCGCGTGCACCGACCGGGGGGACGGCTCGGCCGGCGCGCTCGGTCACGTCAACGACATCGCCCCAGGGCCGGGGGATCGGCGAGTTCCCGGGGGTCCGCCGCGACCACGCCGGAGAAGCGCTCGGGAGCGAAGAACTCCTCGGCCGCCGCGACCACGGCGTCCGGGGTCACGGCGGCCAGCCGGCGCGGGAAGTCGAGCAACAGGAGCGGGTCCATCGCCTTGGCCGCCAGGTCGGCGAGCGCGGTGGCGAGCCTGGCGCGGGGGGCCAGGCGGGTCGCCATCGACCCGATGGCGTAGGCGCGCGCGGTCGCGATCTCCTGGCCCGTGGGCGGATGGGTCCGCATCCGGGACAGTTCGGCGGCCAGCACCTCCAGCGCGGGGCCGGTGGTGGCGGCCGCGGTGTCGGCCTCGATCGCCAGGAACCCGGCGCCGGGATGGCTGTCGAAGAACACCGTGACGCCGTACACGTAGCCCTTGTCCTCCCGCAGGCTGCGCGACAGCCGGGAGGACAGAGCGCCGCCCAGGACGCCGCAGGCCAGGAACAGCTCCGGGTAGCGCTCGTGTTCCACGGTCACCCCCGGCGCGCGCAGCCGGATGCGCGACTGCGGCGCGCCCGGCCGCGACAACAGCACCAGGCGGCCGCCCTCGACCGCGGGCAGCGGCGGCAGCGGCGCCACGTCCCGCAGGGGGGCCTGCCAGCCGGCCAGGGTACGCTCCGCGGCGTCGGCCAGCCGCCCGGGATCGTCCGGTGCGAGGATCACCAGGACGGCGCCGCGCGGGCCGGACGGCCCGCGCCGCACCTCGGCGATCCTTGCGAGCTCGTCTTCCTCCGGCATCGTGAAGGCCACCGGATGGTCGCCGAACAGCTGCCGCGCCAGCTGCGCCCGGACCGTGAAGTCGGGGTGCGCCCTGGCCACCTTGAGCTGCGCGATCAGGTGCCCGCGCGCCGGCTCGACCTCGGCGGGCACGCCCCGTGCCACCTCCGCCAGCGCCCGCGTCAGCGCGTCCATGTCGTGCAGTGAGCAGCAGGCGGTGGCGGTCATCTGATGGACGTCGGCCACCACGTCCAGTTCCACTCGGTCCTCGGCGGCCTGCCCACGTGACAGGCAGGCCGCCAGCAGGACGGACTCCGCCAGTACGGCCTGGGTCGGGCAGGGGGAGGGGAGGAGCAGGCGCGCTTCGGCCAGGGGGGTCACGCCGTGCCGCACCGCCAGCACGCGCAGCCCGTTCGCCAGCGTGCGATCGACGAGGTCGCTGCTCATCGCCCCTCCCCGGGGACGACCCGCAGCAGCGCGCGGGAGTCCGGGCGCAGTCCGCGTGCCGCCGCCGCCACGTCGGCGGCGCCCACCCCGGCGTACGACTCGGGCAGCCGCGCGGCCAGGCCGGGGTCGCCGAACAACAGCTCGAAGCGCCCGAGCATGCGCACCCGGTCGGCGAGCCGGTCCATCGAACGGTGGTGGGACAGGAGCCACACGGTACGGCAGCGCCGCAGTTCCTCATCCGCGGGCCCGGTGGCGCCGAGCGCGTCCAGTTCGGCGTCCACGGCGGCCAGCACCCGTTCGGCCGACAGCCCCGCCGGGTGGATCGCGGTGAGCAGCCACATGTCGGGGTCACGGGCGTCGAGGAGATCGAACAGGCCGACGCGGGCCGAGAAGGTGACGTTCTGCCCGGTCTCCCGGTGCAGCCGTTCCCGCAGCCGGGGCCGTACGCCGCCGGCCAGCACGCCGGCCAGGGCGGACAGCGCGAAGTGTGCGGCGGGGCCGGCGGCCGGGTCGGGCACCCGGTAGCCGAGGGCGAGGGCGGGCAGCGGCGCCAGCGGGTCGGCGTACTCGGCCGTCGCCTGCCCGGCGGGCTCCGGTTCCCCGTACGGGGAGGGCGGGGGGACGGGGCAGGGCGGGATGGCCCCGAAGGCGCGCTCGATGACCGTCAGCACCGCCTCGGGCTCGACGTCGCCCGCGACCGTCACCACGGCGTTGCCCGGGCCGTAGTGCCGGTCGAAGAACTCCTCGCAGTCACGAACGGTCACCTGCCGGAGGGCGGCGTAGTCGCCGTACCCGTCGTGAGCGTTGGCGAAGGCACGGAACAGCACGGGAGAGAGCCGGGGCCAGGGGAAGCCGCCGTAGGGCCTGCGGATCTTGCCCAGGACCTCTTCACGTATCACCGAGATCTGGGTCCGGACGGCCTGTTCGGTGATCTTCGAGGCGCGCATGCGGTCGGCCTCCAGCGCGATCACCTCCGCGACCGCGTCGGCGGGGACCACGGTGTAGAAGTCGGTGTAGTCCTGGCGGGTGGAGGCGTTGCAGAACCCTCCGGCGCGTTCGACCTGCTGGAAGTGGCTCGGCCCGGTGCCGGCGGCTCCCTGGAACATCAGGTGTTCGAACAGGTGGGCCAGGCCCGAGGCGTTTTCGGCCTCCGCGCGGAAGCCGACGTCGTAGTGCACCGCGACGCCCGCCACGGGGACGGAGTGCTCCTCCTCGATGACGATCCGCAGCCCGTTGTGCAGCGTCACGCGCGTGATCTCGGCGGTGTTCACGAACGGACCACCTCGCCGGGGGAGGGCAGCAACTGCCCGGCGCCGGCCGCGTCGATCACGTCGGCGACGAGCTTGAGGTACTCGACGAGGACGTCGTGCCATTTCATGTAGGCGGCGAAGTCGTGCAGGTGGGTCAGGAAGCGCAGCGCGGCCGTCCTGCCCACGGCGGCGAGGTCCAGGGCGGCGGTGTAGCCCTCCAGGACGCGGCCGATGAACATGTCGAAGTCGAAGTCCCGGCGCGTGCCGAATCGGCGGATCGACGCGCCGAGCTCCACCAGTTCGCCGATGATCCACCCCACGTCGGACTCCGGCGGACCGGCGGCCAGGTTCTCACCGGTCAGCAGGCCGCCGTCCATGTCGGGGGTCAGGGGCAGGAGGATGCCCATGCTGGGGCCGCCGTGCAGCAGGGCGTGCGGTGCCTCCGTCACCGGGACGCACCACGCCGCCACCGTGGCCATCCGGTCCCGGCCCAGCATCTCGGTCGCGTGGCGGTGCAGATCGGGCGCGGCGCCGGGTCCCAGCCCGTCTTGTAGCCAGGAGAGCAGCCGCAGCAGGCCGTCGGGGGACGGTAGGTCGGCCCGCGGCAGGGGGACGGCGTGCAGGCGGGCGAGGGCCGCGCCGGTCTCCACGAAGGTGTCCGCCGTGATCCGCGCGATGTCGGCGTCGCTCTCGCCCGACCTCGGACCGAGGAGCATGGCCGCGATCGAGCGGGCCTGGCCGGTCCGGTACGTCATGCCGGTGGCGTCCGCCTGCTCCGGAAGCGTGAGCCCGACCCGCCCGCGGGCCGCCGTCCGGGCGGCGTCCAGGACGGCGGGATCCGGCGTGCGCAGTGCGCCGCCCCGGTGCGGCCCGGGGCGCCGGGTCCACCGGTAGTCCCCCTCGGCCGACCGGGCGATCGTGGTCAGCACGTAGCCCGTGCCGTAGGAGTCGGCGGCTCGGCTCACTGGTCCTCCTTCTCGCGCGTGGCGCGCAGTTCCGCCAGTCGTTCGATCAGGGTGGAGAGCGGGGCGGCCCCTAGGGCGTCCCGTCCTCGGGTGTGGGTGCTCAGGACCGGCACGGGGTCGACGACCACGACGTTGGGCCGGCCCTCGATCGCCGCACGATGCTGCTGGTAGGCGTACGAGCGGGTGGCTCCCGGCGGCAGGGCCGGCGCGATCCCGATCAGCGCGGAGGTGCACTGGAGCGCCAGCAGCATGGGGGTGTCGGCGAGACCGTTGGCGAACCGGCCCAGGAAGTGATAGGTCGCCGGGTAGACCATCACGGTGTCGGGCCAGATGGCGTAGTCCGCGTGCGGTGATTCCGGTGCCGGAACGTCCGGCCAGGCGTCGACGGGCACGTCCTTGCCGATGAGGGCCGCGATCGCCTGCCGGCTGACGAACCGCTCCGCGCTTCTGGTGACCACCACCCGGACGTCCAGGCTCCGGTAGGAACGCCGCAGCCAGTTGAGCCAGTACGGCAGGAAGGCGGCGCCGAGCGAGCCGGTGGCGAGGATGAGCAGGCGCTCGGCGTGGAACGGTGGCGGCCCCTGGAGCCGCCCGGACTCACTCATCGGCGTCCGCCATGGCGTGGAGCAGACACTCGGCGTCCGTGAGCGCCGCACGGAACCCCTCGGTCCCCGCGACGCCGGCGAGATTGAGGATGATCTCGTCGACGCCCGCCTCGCGGTAGCCGCGTAGCCGTTCGACGACCTCCTCCGGTGTGCCGTACACGTAGACACCCGCCTCGACCAGGGCCGCGGCGCCGGCGCGCGGGTCGGCCGGGTCGGCGGGCACCCCGGCCCGGCGGAGCATATCGGTGTAGTGCGGGGCTCGCAGATGGTCCGCGGCCGCGCTGTGCGCGAGTCTGCGGGGATCGCGGCCGGGGCCGGCCAGCGCCACATGCACGACGGTCGCGACACGGGGCGGCGTGCCGCGGTTCGCGGCTCCGGCGGCCAGGGCGGGAAGCAGCGTGTCCCGGACGTAGTGGGGCGGCGTCATCCAGGTGATGGCCACGTCGGCGACGGCGCCTGCGGCCCGCGCCATGCCCGGCCGGATGACGCCCAGCCCCACCTCGACGGGCGGGTGGTGCATCGGGGGCAGCGCGGTGGCGGCGACGCACGCCTCGCAGGCGTGCTCGACGGTGCCGCCGTCGAGGAAGGCGCGCACCGCCCGGGCGTACCCGGCCGCGGCCGCGGCCGGCCTGTGGTACGGCGCGCCGCGCAGCGCCCGGACCAGGTCCGGGGTCGCGGCGCCGTATCCGGCGACCAGCGGCCGGCCGGTGAGCACCGCCAGGCTGCGCGCCTGTACCGCCGCCTCCATCGGGTGCCGCAGCGGCATCAGCGTCACGCTCAGCCCGCACGGCACCCTGATCCCCCGGCCCGTCAGGTAGGCGATCGTCTGATGCGTCTCGGTCAGCACGGATTGTCCCAGCCAGAGTCGGCCGGCCAGCCCGCTCATCACCAGCTCTCCGAACGGCACGACCGTGTCGGGGTGCGTGTGCTGGAGCGGGAACAGCAGTCCGGGCGCCATGGCCCCTCCTCGTTTCCCGAAGTCCTGGCGGTGCCGCAGGCCGCTGTCGCGTGCCTGCGGC
>NZ_JBEOZN010000186.1:0-15687 GCF_040298085.1 Streptosporangium sp. NPDC001681
CTCCGCCTTGCGAGACACCACCTGACCGATCCTCGCCACGGCAAGATCCGCAGGACAGGACCTAGCCGCGTTCGACACCTCCCTGCGGCCGGCGGCCGGCGGCAGGGAGGTGTCCCGGTGTGCCGTCCTGCCGGAGCGGGTGATCGCGAGGTCACCCGGCTCATCTCCACGGGACGCCCGGCGGCGCGTCCGTGGCCCGTCACGGACGCGTCGGATTCGCCGCCGAGGGGCCTGATATCGGCCAAGAGGTCACCGCCGAAATCCTCGACGTCCGCCATCGGCGCTCACAGCCAGTCGTGTTCACGCGCGTACCGCGCCGCTTCGTGCCGGGTCCGGGTCTGAGTCTTCTGCATCGCATTCGAGAGGTAGTTGCGCACCGTGCCCTCTGCCAGGTGGAGTTGGGCGGCGATGTCGGCGACCGAATAGCCTTCGCCGGTCGCCCGCAGCACATCGACCTCGCGGTCGGTGAGCGGGCAGTCGTCGACGACGGCGAGTGCGGAGACATCCGGGTCGATCCATCGCCTGCCCTCGTGCAGGGTTTTGATGACCGAAACGATGTGCGCCGGTTCCGCGGACTTGCTGACGAAACCCTGGACTCCGAGCTTCAATGCCCTGCGCAGCACGCCGGGCCTGGCATGGCGGGTCAGCATGAGGATCACCTGCTCCGGCCGCGCACGGCGGATCTCCGCGACGGCGCCGAGTCCGTCCACACCGGGCATCTCCAGATCGATGACGAGCACATCGGGCAGGTTTCGCAGCGTGGCCTGGACGGCCGCCGCACCATCTTCTGCTTCGGCGAGCACGCTGATCTCGCCCTCGAGTGGGAGCAACGACGCCAGCGCTTTGCGGAGGAGTGCCTCGTCGTCGGCGAGCACCACGGTGGTCATCGGTCGTCCTTTCCCGCTGTTAGAGGGCAGCGCCCGAACGACCGTGCGGGAATGCCGCAGCCGTCAGGAAACGCCCGTCTTTCTGCTCCACCGTCAGCTCGCCTCCGTTGCCCACCACTCGTTCCTTGAGCGTGGCGAGCCCCCGCAGTTCGGGCAGCGGACCTTCCCGCACGCCGTCGTTGACGATGGCGATGCCCGACTCCGACAGGGTGATACGCACCTGCTCGGCCTGCGCATGCCGCAGGATGTTGGTCGTCGTCTCCCGCAGGACCTGGCCGAGCAGCTCGCCTGCGCGCGCGTCGACCTCGGCCTCACGGTCGACGCGCACGCGGATGCCCGCGGCCTCGAAGAGGTTCTTCGCGTTCTCCAGCTCCGCGGACAGGTTGAGCCGCCGCTGCGCGTAGGCGAGTTCCTTGGTCTGGGTGATGGTGTCGCTGACCAAGGCATGCACCTCGCGCAGTTCCTGCTCCACTCGTTCGGCGTCGCTGTGCACCAGCTTCTGGGCCAGCGCGATCTTCAGCTTCACCACATGCAGCGTGTGGCCCTGGATATCGTGCAGATCACTGGCAAAACGCACGCGCTCCCGGATGACGGCCAGCTCCGCTTCGCGTTCTCGTGCCTCCTCCAGCTCCGCAACGAGGCCATAGAACCTCTGGTTGGGGAACATGAGGCCGGTCAGCACCGCTGTGGCGCCCGCGGGAACGATGACGTATCCGATCAGGACACCGGAGAGATCTTCCTGGGTGACCAACAGCCTCGCCGCGCCTACTACGGCGACGTAGGCGATCAGCCCCAGGGCCGCCCAGCCTCGGTGGCGCGGCAGCTGGGGGACGGCGAGGGAGCCCACGATCAAAATGCCGTAGAACGCCGAGGCACTGTCCACCACCAGCACTCCGAGGAGCCACACGGCCGCGGTGATGACCAGGCAGGGGAGCGCGACGCGGGAGATGTCGCGCGCCGCCCACCACACGAAGGCCACCAGGGCCGCGACCACGCCCAGACCCAGGACGATGACGTGCCACCAGGTCCGGGCATCGGTCGCCACCATCAGCGCCCCTACGACAGTGAGCAGCGGGAGGAACATGGTGAGATTGAGTCTGCGCAGCCGTCCCCGCGTCGCCTCGGTGTGCTCGGACATCGGGTGTGCCGCTGTCCGGGCCGGCCTCACCGGTCCTCACCTGGCCGCTGAGCCGTCAGGCCGAGCAGCGGGACCGCCACAGCGCTCGCCACAGTGCTTGCCATGGCGCTCGCCACAGTGAGGACCGCGGCCGTCCACATCGGCCACCGGTCGCTCTCCGACCACGACTCCCCGCCGTCAGGCAAGAGACCGGCGCCGAGGTAGTGGAGGAAGAACGCCGCGCAGACCAGGCGCAGGGGTTCGGTGCCCATGGGTGGCTCTCCGGGATAGAACAGCAGAGTCTGCCCAGTATTCTTCCGGTTCCGTGGTGGCACCAGTGACGCTGCGTCATACGTTCACCCAAGAAATGTCATGGCGAGGTCATGACGTGGTCGCACTGCCCGGTGAGCGCGGTGGCTGCTGGGATCGACAGCATGTCCTCGACACCGGTCATCGACGTTGAACGTCTGAACCTCAGCTACGGCGACTTCCATGCCGTGAAGGACCTGTCCTTCCAGGTGGAGCGCGGCGAGCTCTACGCTCTGCTCGGCACGAACGGGGCGGGGAAGACCTCGACCCTGGAGACCATCGAAGGCCACCGTACGGCCACCTCGGGCACCGTGCGGGTCTTCGGGCAGAGCCCACGAGACCGGCGCGCCGTGCGGCCCAGGATGGGCATCATGCTGCAGGACAGCGGGTTCTCCCCGGACCTGACGGTGCGGGAATCGGTCCGGCTGATCGGAAGACTCACCCAGCGCACGGACACGGTCGAACGCGTGCTCAGCGTTGTGAATCTCACTCGCAAGGCCGGCATCAAGGTGTCCCAGCTCTCCGGCGGAGAGAAGCGGCGTCTGGACTTCGCCACCGCCGTGTACGGAACGCCTGAGCTGATCTTCCTGGACGAGCCCACCACCGGCCTGGACATCCAGTCCCGCGACGATCTGTGGGACACCGTGAACAAGCTGCGCGAAGACGGCTCCACCGTCGTTCTCACCACGCACTACCTGGAAGAGGCGCAGCAGTACGCCGACCGCATCGGTCTCATGCACAAGGGCACCTTCCACCGGGAGGGGACCGTCTCCGAACTGACGCGGACCCTGCCGGCCGCCATCCGCTTCTCCCTTGCGGCCCACGCACCGGCGCTACCGCTGCAGGCCACGCGCGAGAGTGACGGGAAGTTCCTCATCGAGACCTTCGGCCTGCAGAAGGACCTGTACACCCTGCTCCGCTGGGCGCAGGACCACGCGGTGGAGCTGCGGGAACTCCAAGCCGGACCGACCCGGCTCGACGATGTCTTCCGCGCCCTCGACAGCGACTAGACCACTTCCCCGACTTCCAGGAAAAGGACCTTCGCCATGCTCTCGATCGCTCTCAGTGAGCTGGTCCAGATCTTCCGGAACCGGCTGGTTCTGGTCACCAGTGTCGTCATGCCCGCGGTGGTCAGCGCGTTCTTCATCTACCAGCACGAAGTCTTCGCGGCCCTGGGCAGCCTCGGATACATCGCGGCGGTGGTGATGTTCACCGTAGGAGCGTTCGGGCTCTACACCACCGCGGTGACCACGCTGGCCTCCCGCCGGCAGAACCTCTTCCTCAAGCGGTTGCGCTCCACCGCGGCGAGCGACGCCGGCATCCTCTCCGGGCTGCTGCTCCCGGTCACCGTCATCTCGCTGGTCCAGGTGGTCGTGATCATGACCGTGCTGGCCGTGGTCACCGGCCGGCCGGACAACATTCCCCTCCTGGCGGCGGCCGTCCTCTCGATGGTGATCATGATGCTCGGCCTGGGACTGGCCACGGCGGGACTGACGGACTCCCCCGAGCACGCCCAGGTGACCACGCTGCCCATCAGCCTCGGCACCATCGCCGTGACCAGCTGGGTGGGGATCACCGGCACCGAGGAGCTCACCCTGCTCAAGCGGCTGCTCCCCGGCGGCTCGGCCACCGAACTGGCCGTCAACGCCTGGAACGGCGGCGTTCCCGTCACGGAGTCCCTGGTTCTCCTGGCGCCCACGCTGAGCTGGGTCGTTGTCGCCGTCGCGCTGGCTTCCCGGATCTTCCGCTGGGAGCCGCGCCGATGACGACGCTCGGCGTGGGTCATCCATGGGCGCGGAGGACGCGACCGGCTGGGATCATGTGTCGTTCGATTCGGCTGCGTCGTGGCGGTTCCGCGTTCAGACGAGCTCGGCCAGAGGCGGGACAGCGTCTGTGGCCTGTTCGACATCAGTCACGTGGCTTGAGTTCTAGTGACCGGGTGTCCCCGGAGACGTGGCGGAGCAGCCGTGGGTGACGAAGTAGATCTCCATGGAGATCGACCCGCTCGGGGCGGAGAGGTCGTGGAAGTTCCGGGTCACGGCCGTTCCGAAGATGCGCGGGTACGTCTCGCGGATGGCCGTGTTGACCCGGGTGGCCAGCTGAACGCCGCCGCTGGCACCGCCGTCGGAGTCGGAACCGAAGGTCAGCACCATACCGACGCGCCGTCCGGCCAGGTTGCCTTTGTGCCTGCGCAGTTCCTGGCGGACCTGTGCGGCCAGGACGCCGTCAGCGGCGCCGGGGGTGACCCGGAACGAGAGCGTGACCGGTTTCGCCCGGACGCCTCCGACGAGGCCGGTGCAGGGGGAGGGCGAGGGGCCGGGCTTCTCCTTGACCGGGCTCTTCTGCTCCGCGGGCTCCTCGGGCCGGTGCGCTCTCTCCGAGGTTTCCTTCTCCGGGGCCTTCTTCCTCGGCGGCTTCTCGGCTGAAGGCTCTTCGGCCAGGGGCTCTTTGTTCGGTAGTCCTTCGGACGGGGGCTCTTCGGTCGAGGGCTCTTGGGACGGGGGCCGGGTGGAGTCAGGCAGGGGCTGGAAGGAGTCCGGTTGGAACCGGGCGGTGTCCGTCACGGGGTCGGTGGGTGAGGGGGGTGGTGCCTGCGCTCCCAACATGATGATCGTGAGTCCGAGCAGCAGGTCGGCGAAGAGCCAACCGGCCATCAGGGTCGTGCTGGAGGTTCTTCGGCGGGCGGTCACAGCGGGGTCCGAGCTCTCCGGCGTGAGTCCGGCTCGTCGTCACCGCTGTCGTCTGCTTCGCCGGTGCCGGTGCCGGTGGCCTGGTCGTTGTCGCCGCCGTCGGCCCGGTCGCCTTCGCTGTCCCCGCCGCCGCTGGGACCCTCGCCGTCGCCGCTGCCCTCGCCGTTCTCCCCATCCTTGCCGGGACCGCCGGCCGGGAGAGTCCAGAGGCCGTCGGCCGGAAGCCGCAGCCTGGTGCTCACCTGCTCCGAGTCGGTGGCCTCGCGCTCGGCGAGTTCCTTCGAAGGCAGGTCGGCCAGCGCGCCGGCGAGCGCGGTGGGAAGCCGGTCGAGCACCTCCCGCGTCCGCTCCAGCAGGGCGACCGTCTCGATGGTGGTGTCGATCCGGGAGGCGTGCATCCCGGTGGCGGCGGACCAGCTCTCAAGGGCCTCCCGGATCTCCGTACCGGCGCCCTCGAAGGTCCGGTGAAACTCCCTGGCCGTGCCCGCGATGGTGTCGGTGACCCGTGCGCCGAGCAGGTCGACCGCCTTCTCCGTCGACGAGCCGACCGAATCGATCGAGATGGCCGCGCGGTCGACGGCGTGGCCGATGCCCGCCGTCGCGCCGACCAGCTCGTTGATCCGGAGGTCCAGGCCGGAGACGCTGCCCTGGACCAACTTCATGGACCGTACGAGTTCGTCGTTGAACGCCTGGCGCATGTCGAGGGTGGTCCGGGAGATGGTCGTCGACAACTGGTTCCCGGCATCGGTGACGGCCTGGCCGGTCGTGGAGCCAGCGGTGTCGATCATGGCCGAGAACCGGGCCACCGCCGAGGCGAGGTCGTCACAGGTGTTGTTGACGGCCGCCAGGTGCCCGCCCAGGTGCTCGACGGCGTCGCGCACGTCGATCGCGCTGCCGGCCAGCGCGTCCGTGGTCTTGCGGGTGGCCTCCAGGGTCAGGGTGAGCGCCTCGACCAGTTCGGTGTGCACCTTGCGCGCCGTGGTCCCGACGAAGCCGATGTCGGCCGCCGCCTTGTTGAGCTCGGCCCCGAACCGCTCCGGCGAGGAGAGCCGGACCTGGCCGAGTACCAGGCTCGCCTCGGTCAGCGCCCCGCGGAGCCGGACGCGGAGGGCGCGGAGCTCCCGCTCCGCGGCGTCCTCCCTGGTGTTCCGCGTGATGTTCTCGAACACGGTCCAGCAGATGAGGCAGAAGATGGCCGCGAGGGTGCAGAGCGCGATGTTGTCGAACTCGAAGAACCCGGGCAACCTGCCGTCGAAGCCCTGCTGCCACATCTCCAGGAAGGGCCGTCGGGCCGCGTCCAGGCCGCCGGCCGCGAGGACGTCGCCGTAGGCGCCGGTGGCCATCATCAGGCCGAGCCAGGTGATGAAGATCGGTACGAAGACGAGGGCGGGACCGATGGCGCCGCTGAGCCCTCGTCGCCATCCCGGTCTCCCCGGCGAGGACGTGGTTCCCGCCGGTTCCCCGTCCACCAGGATGGTGTCGTCGGGGGAGAAGGCGGCGAACAGATCGACCTCGCACCAGTGTCCGGCCATGTCGGGATCGATGACCGCGTCCGCGAGATCACGTAGCTGGTCCTGACGGGCCGCCAGGTGGGGGTGATCGGCAAGCTCGCGAAGCTCGCCGGCAAGCTCCAGATCCGTCACGGACAACCGACATCCTCTCCTGATGGCGCCGAGCGCCTTTTCGGCAATCCGGATGGACCGATTCACGCCTCCGAGAGGCGTGATCATTTTGGCATATGGCGCGCATGTCGGCGGAAAGAACGGTCCTCCTACGGAGGAGAGGGCGCCGGCCCGACGACGGCGGGCGCGGACGGTGCCGTGCGGCACGGTGGGTCAGGTCCGTGAAACGGAGGCGTGGAGAACCCGATCCGCGGCATCGGGTGAAAGGGAGTGACCGGACCCAGGAAACGGAGTTCACGCTTGAGCGCGGAGACAGATCTGGACGACGCGGAGGTGATCAGGCGTGCCCGGCGTGATTCCGCCGCTTTCTCGGTGCTGTTCGACCGACATGCCCCCGCCCTGCACCGTTACGTGACGCGGCGACTGGGGGACTCGATGGCCGACGACATCGTGGCCGAGACGTTCCTCACCGCCTTCCGGCGGCTCGGGCGCTACGACACCGACTACCGCGATGCCCGCCCCTGGTTGTACGGCATCGCCGCCAACCTCATCGGCAAGCACCACCGCGCCGAGGTCAGGGCGTACCTCTCGCTGGCCAGGACCGGGGTGGACGAGGTGGCCGAGAGCTACGCCGACCGGGTGGAGGCCCGGGTGACGGCCTCGGCGGCGCAGCGCGATCTGGTGAGGGCACTCGCCACGTTGGCGTCGAAGGATCGCGAGGTGCTGCTGCTGATCGCCTGGGCGGATCTCAGCTACGAGGAGACGGCGCGGGCACTCGGCATCCCGATCGGCACGGTGCGCTCGCGCCTGCACCGCGCCAGGAGGAAGACCCGTGAGGCCCTGGGCGGGGTCGATCCGTCCGCTATCTCGGAGGAGACCGGCCGTGGATGACCTGGAACTGCTGAGCGAGCTGCGGGCGAACGCGCCCGAGCCCGACGCCGACCGCCTGCGCGCGCTGCGGGCGCGTTCCCTGCGGCGCCGCCGCCGGCTGCGGCCGGTGCTCTCGCTGCCGCTGGCCATGACGGCGGCCGTCGCGGTGATCGCGGCGGTGGCCGTGGTGGTGCACGACGACGAACGGCCGGTCGCGCGGCCACCCGTCACCGCGGAGGCGACGCCGGTGAGCGCGGAGGTCATGCTGAGGCAGGCGGCGCTGATGGCCGAGAAGCGCCTGCCGGACGGCATCTCGCCCCGTCCCGACCAGTGGCTGTACCGCAAAAGCGTCGTCAGGCAGCCCGCCGACGGCTCGGTCGAGACCCAGGAGTACTGGACGCGCTACGACGGCACCCGGCAGGCGACCCGGCTGGGTCGGCGCCCGATGGAGACGCGGACCCTCGGGCCGGACCCGGGTGACGACGACCTGTCCCCCCGGCAGTACGCGGCCAGGCTGGCCAAGCTGCCCACCGACCCGGACAGGCTGCTGGCCCATGTCAAGGGCGACCGGCATTGGAAGGACAAGCCGGACGAGGAGCGGGGGCGCGCCGACTACCCGGACGCGCGGGCGTTCGGGGTGCTGTCGGTCTACCTCAGCCAGGAGGTCCCCCTGCCGCCCAAGCTGGAGGCGGCGATCTTCCGCGCTCTCGCCAGGATTCCGGGAGTCCGGGTGGACCTCGGCATCCGCGACGCGGCGGGCAGGTCAGGTATGGGCATCGCCTACGAGGTCGGGGCTCCGGGCTTCGGCACGCGGCGCGACGAGAACGGTCAGGTCACCGAGCGGTCCTACGTCATCCTCGACAGCACGACCTATCGTTACCTCGGCTCGCGGACGGACTACCTGCGGGACCAGCTCATCAACGGCGCGGTGGCTTTCCCGCAGGGAAGCTTCTTTGCGACCGCCAAGGTCGCGGCAGGGGTCGTCGACGAACCCGGACAGATCCCTTAATGCGACGTTCCCTACCGGAAGTACAGATCCACCCCGGTCCCGGCATCAGGAAGACAGGCCCGACAATCTCGGTTTCCTTGCAGCGCGTTCGCAACCTCCGTTGGGAAACGGAGCACTAAGGGCCCTGTCAGCAGGGGCGAAGGGGGCGAGCAACAGGCTCCTCAGGCGCCAAGGCGGACAACGTCGGCCTGGTAGCGGGGTGGAAAGATCGTGTTCATAACTTTCTCCCCGGCCAACCCGGTGGCGCTTCCCTCGGGCAGACCCGGGGAAAGCGCCACCGGACTCAATCGACGGGTGAACGCGCCCCTTCGGGCCGGTCGGCCGTGAGCATCAACGGGGTGCCGACCCCGTTCTGGGAGGCCGCCTCGGCGAGGAAGGCGGCCAGCCATCCCAGCGCGTCCAACGACCATTCGGTGAGGACGCCGTGGAATGTGACCCGGTGCCGGGCGGGCCCGCGCCACAGCTCGTCGATGACGGCGGGTTCCAGGACCATGCCGTCGTCGGTCAGGGAGAACGAGTCGCACACGAAGACGTCCTGCGTGAAACCCCGCATCCACCGGAGCATCCCGGGCGCCGCCGAGTGGATGGACGGATCCTGCCCGCCGTCCAACGTCACCCGTACCGGTGTTCTCCACTGCGGGTCAACGTCGGCGAACCAGCCGGCGTCCTGGAACAGGGGCAGCACAGCGCTCACCCGCGACGAGGCGTCAAGGCTCTGCACCGGCAGCAGAAGCTGAACCGCTCGCAGGCGCGGAGTGCCGATACGCGCCACCACGTCGCCCGCACACGAGAGGAACGCCTGAACCGGCAACGGCCGGCGGTCGGGAACCGGTTCGGTCAACGACACCTGAAACCACGCGATGCGCGACGGCTCCGGGCCCTGCCCGGCGTCGTTCATCCCCCACAGGCCGCCGGACGCGTTCTCGATGGCCTCGGTGAGCCATCCCATCGCGGACGACCTCGCGACGAACAGACTGTACGCGTCCGAGGAGGCGACGCGAGGATCTCGCCACGGATGCAACGCCAGCTCGCCGTGCAGAGCCGCGAACATGGTGCTGTCGGGTCTGATGCTCACGTCGCCCTCTTCCGCTATCGCCTGCAGTAGATGTTCCGGCTCGGTGTGTAGAGCTTGCCCGGGTCGTCGGCCAGGCCGACCAGGTCCACGTCGACGACGCTACGCCATCCCGTCAGGCTGTTGCTGTTACAGCCGCCGCGTCCGGTCGCGCGGTTGCCGGCGCCGCCGCCGGACCGCACCGTCGCACTGCCCGCCGTGCCGGCGTTTCTCCAGCTGCCGTCGGAGTAGTACTGCTGCAGCTGCACCGTGACGACCGCCAGGGTGGCGTTGCAGTTGCCGTTGACCCACCAGCCGTGCCCGGAGGCCTCGAAGGCGGACGAGGAGACGTGGACGTAGTCCCCCGCGGTGTTGAAGACGCACAGCGCCCGGGTGTTCGTCGCGGAACCGGTGTTGTCCAGGCTCGCCTCGCCCCCCGCGGGAGCCCGACCGGTATCGGGAACCGGAGCGGGGGCGGGGGCGGGAGGGGGTGCGAGGACGGACGCCGACGGAACCGCGATCGCCGCGGTCTGCGACATCCCGAGGAGCGCTGCGCTTACGATGCCAGCCGTCATGGAGATCTTGCGGAGCGATTGACGCATGATCGTACCTCCGTGCTGAGTCGAGTCGAGCAGGGGCAGGGGCCATTGTGTGGATCTTTTCTGGCGGTTGGAAATGTGCACGGTGCTGATCTCACGTGATGGCGCCAGACATTGGTAAACGTGTCATTTCCGCTCTTCCGTGTCAACGGAAAAAGAATTATTGACGGCGTTTCGATGGCTACTCGATCTGCTATTCGTGAACATAGCTGGACAATTCATCGAATAATTATTTATTTTTCACCAAAACCCGCCAATGGCCCATCTCGCCTGCTCGACGCTGGAGGACATGTGCCGGAGTGGACGGCTCTGCTGCCCTCGGATCTGGAGGCGGTGGGGCCGTACCACCTTGAGAGGTGGTTTGGTGCCGGCACTGACGCCCATGACCTGTACGACATCACGCGAGGACCCCGACAGTTCGGAATGCGAACTGCCGAGGTGCTTCTCGTCTTCTCCGGGCTTTTTGCCGCCTACTCCGTCTTCGTCGTGGGCGAGGAAAGGGGTGCCACCTCGCGGTCGAAGTAGGACATCACATCTTCACCGGCCTCGTAGAGGCTTTTGATGTATGTTTCCCAACCGCCGATGAGGCCGGGATCGGTGTAGCGAACCGCACCGTTCGGGACGCCGGTTTCGGTGTAGAGAACGTGGTAGAGGGTTCGGCCGCCGAGGATGACCACTTCCGGCAGTGGAGCGGCCCTCTCCGAGGCCGCCACCTTTTCCACGCCGACCACGCGGACCCGCTCACCGCATTCGGCGCGCAGTCGCAGCGAGTGCAGTTCCCACCGCATATATGGCGTGAGCGGCGTCTCGACCACGCGTACCCGGTGGAAGAAGGAATCGCGACGTTCGTCCGGACGAAGGGACGCGGGCTTCGCGGAACCGACCCCCCGTAACGCCTTGCATCAAGCGGTTTGCTGCTGGGTGGTTCACAGCAGCCGTCTTTGCGCGACGTCGGCGATGACCGTGGTCACGACCTTGCCGACGGCTCCAGCCTCCACCGGGGCGCCTTCCCGGCCGGCGAACAGCAGGTGCCCGGCCCCGATCAGTGAGAGCGCGAGCGCGTCGACGTCGGCGTCGACCGCGATGCGGCCCAGCTCGCATTCGTCGTTGAGGTAGCAGGCGATCATGGCCACGGCTTCCGTCATGACCGGGATACCGGGGCCCGGCCTGGCGTGGCGCAGCCGGGCGCGCAGCTCGTCCCGGAAGATGACGAGACTGACGATCGCCACCGCGACCGGGTCGAACAGGTCTGTCAGCGCGCCGGTGAGGTTGCCGGCGACGGTGCCGGTCCCGGCGGACTCGCGCAAGGCGGCGGCCTGGTCGTCGATCCGGGCGATACGGTCTCGCACGAGCTCGGCGAGGAAGGCGTCGAAGTCGGCGAAGTGCCGGTGCAGGACGCCCTTGGCGACGCCGGCCTCGGTGGTGACCGCACGGCTGGTCAACGCGTTCGGCCCGTCCTGAAGCAGGACGCGCTCGGCGGCGTCGAACAACTGTCGGCGGGCGTCATGGATGTGCACCCCGGTCGGCACCGCGCCTTCCTCCTTACGCTCACCGCGAATCGCTACCTCGTTGGCAAGTGGGCGCGTGCCCACTACGGTGGGCGCATGCCCACTATATCGCAGGGACAATCGCACCCTTCCGAGAATGAGCCGCACAAGGCCAGACAGGTGGCGGAGTCGTTCGGGGCGGACGCCGAACGCTACGACCGGGCCCGGCCCCGCTATCCCGATGCCCTCGTGGAGCGGATCGTCGCCGCCAGCCCCGGGCCCGACGTCCTGGACGTCGGCTGCGGCACCGGCATAGAGGCCAGGCAGTTCCAGGCGGCCGGCTGCACGGTGCTGGGCGTCGACCCCGATGAGCGGATGGCCGAGTTCGCGCGGCGCAGCGGGGTCGAGGTACAGGTGGCGACGTTCGAGGCCTGGGATCCGGCCGGCCGAACGTTCGACGTGGTCATCGCGGGCCAGGCCTGGCACTGGGTGGACCCGGTCGCGGGTGCCGTGAAGGCGGCCCAGGTCCTGCGGCCCGGCGGCCGGCTGGCGGTGTTCGCGCATGACTTCGAGCCTCCGCCCGCCATTGCGGAGGCCTTCAACGCGGTCTATCGGCGGGTGGTGCCCGACTCGCCGTTCAACGGCCGGCCACCGCAGCAGACCCAGGACATCTACCAGGAGATGTTCACCATGTTCGCCGACGGAATCCGAAAGGCGGATGAGTTCGGCGACCCGGAGCAGTGGCGATTCGACTGGGAGCGGTTCTACACCCGCGACGAGTGGCTGGATCTGCTGCCCACGACCGGTGGCCTCACCCGGCTCCCGGCGGACAAACTGGCCGAAGTACTGGCAGACGTCGGGGCCGCCATCGACGCGATCGGGGGCGGCTTCACGATGCCCTACACCACGATGGCGGTCACCGCGGTAAGAACCGGCGCCAGCTGACCCGGCTTTCCGGGGTATCCGACGCCGCGGGCAGGACGCCCGCCTTGTGGCCGGGATAAAAGTGTGGCTGGAGAGATCTGGATCGTACCGGCGGTGGCGTGAAAGTACATCCGGGGTCGGTGCTCGATTAGGGTTGAGCGCTTTGTTCGCTTTCTCGCCCCCCGGGAAGTACATATGCGTTCCATCCGTTCCGGCCGTCGATATCGTTTCGGATGGCTCGCCGCATTCGTCGTGGGCGGTTATCTGGCCGCGGTGGTCGCATTCGGGGTCGTCGCGCTGGTGAGCGGTGACGACAGGGTTCTCCGGCTGCTGGTGGTTCTCCCGGGAGAGCCGGGCGTGGGCCGGCAGGTGTTGTTCCTGCTCCTGGTCGGTGCGGCGCAGTGCTGGGCGCTGTGGCAGATCCTCCGCGGGCGGGTCGCCGGGGAGATCGGTGAGCAGGGGAGAGTCGTCCGCCTGCTGCGGGTGGCGCTCTATGTCAATGTGGCCCTCTTTTCGCTCGATTGGTTCGCGGCCTATCTGCCTTGGCGGACCTACGACCTGGAAGATCTCGGACAGCTCGCCCTGGTGGTGCTGTTCTACCGGGTGCTGGACGGCGCCTCCCGCGCGCTACGGCTCACCGCGCTGGTGGCCGGGACACTCGACGTGGCGGGCTCGATCGGTGCGGAGGTGTTCGACGCTCTCGATCTCCGAAGCCTCGAAGAAGGCTCCGAGATCGTCCAGCTGAACGGGTGGACCTGGCTGCTCTGGATGCTGCTGACCGTCGTGGCCCAGGCCGGGGACGGCAGATGGGGCAGGGACACCGTGTGGTCGGGGGTGGCCTCCATGGTGCTGCCGTTCTTGGTCGCACCGCTGGTGTTCGCCTTCATCGATGACTACTCCGCCTTCACACCGCTCCTGGGGGTGGTCACCCTTTTCCGGCCGGTCTGGCTGGCCCGGTCCGCCCACGACCTCGCCGGCCCGCACCCCAGGCGGGTACGGACGGAGAAGAAGCGGACCAGGGCCCCGTTCGGCTGATGGCCGCTGCCGGTCACGGCCGTCGTGCTGCCGTTGCTCCCGGTGGCGGTCAACCTGGCCCACGGCCTGCCGTTCTGGATCGGCCCGAGGGGGATAATCGAGTCCTTCGTCCGCACGTATCTCTGGGAACTCACCCCGTTCCCGGTGGCGGACCAGGTGCGCGGCCCGGTCACCTCGCGCGGCGACTGCGAGCCGCCCGAGCGCGGGCGGGGCGCGGACGGCGAACTCAGGACGCCCCCGCCGACCGGTGAGCGGGCCTTCGTGTGCACGGTGCGGACATCCGAGGCGCTGCCGTCCGCGCGGAGCATCCCCGACCAGGCGCTGGTGGCGTACGGACACCGGTTGTGCGGCGTCTACACGCGGAACGATCCGGGAGAACTCGCCCGCGTCCGCGAGACCGGTGGCCCCGATGTGCGCACACTGCCCGCCCTCCTGGTCGACATCTGCCCGCGCGCCGCCGAGGTCGTCAGGGCGCAGAGCGTCGCCGAAGAGCGCGAGATGCTGGAGTGGGAGGCAAAGGGTCTTCCGGCTGGTTGACGGCATGGTCACTGGGTGCGGCGGGGTGGGCCGAGGATGGTGGTGATCTTGGCGATGGCTTCGGGGCCGGGTTTGACGTAGCGCATGGCGGTGCGGGGGTTCTTGTGCCGGGTCTTGCCCATGATGAGCTGCAGCGGGACGTCGGCCTCGCCGAGGCGGGCGCGGCCGGTGTGCGGGCAGATGTCGGCGACGGGCTCGCTCGCGAGCAGCGATCAGGCCGCCCGCACCCACATGCTTGCGGCCCCCGATTGCCCCTCAGCTATTCGGTGTTGCTAGGTACTGGTAGTCGGTGTTACTTTGTACCAGTAGTTAGCGACACCGAGTAGCTGAGGTGGGTGTTCCGTGGGCAAGCAACTGACGGAGATGCTCAAGGGAACGCTGGAGGGCATCGTCCTGGCGATCCTGTCCGGTCGGCCCGCGTACGGCTACGAGATCACGGCGTGGCTGCGGGAGCAGGGCTTCTCCGACATCGCCGAGGGCACCATCTACGCGCTGCTCGTCAGGGTCGAGCAGCGCGGCCTCGTCGACGTGGAGAAGGTCCCGTCCGAGAAGGGGCCGCCGCGCAAGGTGTACTCCCTGAACGCTCAAGGACGGGAGTACCTCGAAGAGTTCTGGAGGAACTGGAGCTTCCTCACCGAGAGGCTCGAACAACTCCGAGAAGGAGGTAAGTAGACGTGGTCACAGGGTCGAACGAGCCGAAGAGCCGCTACCTGCAGTACCTGGAGATCCTCACCGGGTCGCTCGAGGACAAGCGGCGCTACCGGCAGTACAAGGCGCGCATCAAGCAGCTTCCCGAGAACTATCGCACGGCCGTCGAAGCGCTGGAGCGGTACCTGATGCACTTCGGGCCGGCGGACGGTGCCGGCGCGATGGCGATGTATGAGGATCTTGCCGATCTGTTCGAACAGAGCGCGGCGGACGGAACCCCGATCCGCGACATCTTCGGGAAAGACCCTGTGGAGTTCGTGGAGGCGTTCGTGGCCAACTACCCGATCGGGCAGTACAGAACCCGGGAGCGGAACCGCTTCACCAGCGCCATCGAACGCGCCGCCGGCGAAAACACCGCAAGAAAGGACAGGACAGACTGATGACGACACAGCAAGCCCAGGCGATCCAGGTGCAAGGCCTGGAGAAGTCGTACAAGGAACTGCATGTGCTGCGCGGCGTGGACTTCACCGTGGCACGAGGCAGCATCTTCGCCCTGCTCGGCTCCAACGGGGCAGGCAAGACCACGGCCGTGAAGATCCTGTCCACGCTGCTCAAGGCCGACGCCGGGACCGCCCGCGTCAACGGCTTCGACGTCGCCACGCAGGCTGCGGACGTGCGGGAGTCCATCAGCCTCACCGGACAGTTCGCCGCCGTCGATGAGATCCTCAGCGGGCGGGAGAACCTCGTGCTGGTCGCCCGGTTACGGCATCTCAAGAATCCCGGCCAGATCGCCGATGACCTGCTCGAGCGTTTCTCGCTGACCGACGCGGGCGCGCGCAGGGTGTCGACGTATTCGGGCGGCATGCGCCGCCGCCTGGACATCGCGATGAGCCTCATCGGCA
>NZ_JBEOZN010000187.1:0-15501 GCF_040298085.1 Streptosporangium sp. NPDC001681
ACCCGGCGAGCCGCGGCGGCCTCACGACCGAACCGCTCACGCAACTCCGGATCACTCCCGGCGTCACCGTGCAACACCTTCACCGCCACACGCCTGCCCGCGGCATCGTACGCCTCGTAGACCACACCCTGACCACCCGCACCCAACCGCCCGGCCAGCCAGTAACCGCCCAACCGCTGCGGATCACCGTCGATAAGTGTCGTGCTCAACTCACACTCCGTTCAACGGCAGGTTGGACGCCCCCGAGGACGACGAAGTTCGCGGAGTGCCGAACATTCCGAACACGTCTCGCCCTCCTTGAGTGAACGGTGACGAAACTCTCGCGGCCGGCATGGCCCGTGGCCCACTGGGCGGCCTCGACGAGGCCGGGAACACCGACCAGGATGCCTGCTTCCGGCCGGTCGGGGAGGACCGTTCGGAGATCGGAGACGCCACGGGCCGACTGGTCGTCAGAGTAGCCGGGCCCGCACCGGACGTGCCGCGTTCGGCGCGCGTACGCCGCGAAAAACACGTCGTGCCGTGGCCGCCGGGAGTGAGCCGCCTCGGTCGGCCGGAGGTGCCGGCGGCACGGGTCGTGACGATCCCGGCGATCAGCGCCCAGTCCCGAGCCGCCGTCACCGTACGCATGTCTTCGGAGTCCCTCCGTAGCCAAACCGGTTGATCCAGAGGGCGGGGGCGGGCTAGGTTGGCTCGCACGGACTTTCGCGCGTGCCGGGCCCACCAGCCCCGGGCACGCCGGTGTCAGGCGACGCATAGCACGGCGAGCCCGAGGAGGGAGGAAGATCATTCGACGCGCCAGGATCATCCGGCAGCGGGGCGCACGCCGCCCCGCCCGCATCTCCGGCCTGGATCTGAGGTCTCCCTCGGGTCGCCCACTCCCCTATTGACCTGGTCTTTACGGCAGTCTTATGCGGCGATCTGTAGATATTTCATATAACGGAACCATCACGCCGGGGGGCTCAATGAAGAGACTTGTGGTCGTGCCACCATATGTCGCACGGCTCAAGATCAGGGATATTCGTTCCGCGACACGCCGTGGAGTGACCGGCGACGCCAAGGTGGTCGATCTCAGCGCCTACACGGGCCGCAACGTTCTGCGCTTTCCACAGACGAGCGGCCCTACCTCCGCCGCCTGACCTCCATCGCGAAAGACCCGCCCGGGCGGGTCTTTCTCCGTTTCCGGCCCCTTCCCGTGCCCGGGCACCGACCGTCCGCACGTGCACGGCCCGGCCGTCGGCGGCCTCGGGCCTACTCGCCGCCCGGTGCCTTCCGCGTGAGGAACAGCAGGATCGCGGGGGTCAGCACGCAGAAGGCGAGCACGACGACCTGCCCCACCGCGTCCACCATGTCGAAGTGCCCCAGGTGACCGAGGTGGAAGGTCAGGTGCGGCACCGAGTAGAGCAGGTATCCGGCGAGCACCGTACGGATCAGCAGGCGGTCGAGCGTCACCGCCGCCACCGCGAGCATCAGGCCGAAGCCCAGGTTGAGCCCGCCGAAGTCCCGCAGGAGGTGCTCGTTGTAGGGCGGCAGCAGCGCCACCCAGGGATGACCCGGCAGCGGGAAGCCGTCGTAGAACCCGCGCGGCACGAGCAGCGCCCAGCCACCGACGACCGCCTCGGTCACGGCCAGGACGGCGAGCAGGACGCGCGACCAGGTCGCGGTCCGGAACGGCACGCGCGCGGTGGAGACCGTCTCGTTCATCGCCCCTCCGTCCCCGCCTCGTACCCGCTCCGGCCGGCGGCCACGGAGACGAAGTCCGCGAAGGTCCCGCGCCCGTCGGGGTGGTCGGGCGCGAGGTGCACACCGCGCCGGAAGGCGGCGGCGATCCTGCCGGGTACGGGCAGCGGCATGACGAGCCCGCGCCCGCCGGTGACCCGCAGATAGGTCCGCGCCAGTTCGGCCGCGCTCACGATCTCCGGGCCGCCCATGTCGGGCACCCGCCCGGCGGGCGCGCCCAGCGCCAGTTCCACCAGCCGCTCGGCGACCTCGGTGACCTCCACCGGCTGGAAGTCCGTCCCCGCGGGGACCGGCAGGACCCTGGACCTCGCCAGCTTCCCCAGCATCAGCACCACCAGGTTGTGGAACTGCGTCGTGCGCAGGATGGTGTACGGCAGCCCCGAGTTCTCGATCAACCTCTCGACCTCGTGCTTGCGCCGGTAATACGTGTACGGATGCCGGTCGACGCCGACGATGGAGACGTAGACCAGGTGGGTCTCGGGGGGCGTCGCGGCGATCAGCCGCCGGGCTGCCTCGACGTCCGCCGAGGAGTCGCGCGGGTCACTGGCGAGGTGCACGATCGTATCGACCCCTTCGAGAGCGGGGCCGAGTCCCGCTCCCGTCCTCAGGTCTCCGATGTAGGGCTCGCGGGTGCGGCTCAGCACTCGGACGGGATGACCGGTCTTGGCGAAACGGTCCACGACATGGCGCCCGAGGACCCCGGTACCACCGGTTACCAGGATGTTTTCTGTCATACCCCTACGAACCGGCGACCCCCTGCAAATGTGACAGCTTTTCCGGATTGAACACGGCACGCAGGCCGACGACGGTCTCGGCGGAGACCTCGATCACGAAGATCGCGATGACCTCTCCCCCGCGCCGGACGAGGACCGCGTCCTGACCGTTGACATCGGCATGGGTGAACTCCGCCGCCTGCCCGAACCTTCCGGCGATCCCGGTGAGGTAGCGGACGACCTTCTCCCTGCCGGTGATCGGCCGCAGCGCGGCGCGCACCCTGCCACCGCCGTCGGCCCAGGCGATCACGTCGTCGGCGAGCAGCCGCTCCAGCCCCGCCAGGTCGCCACTCCTGGCGGCCGCCAGGAACCGTTCCACGATCCTTCGCCGCTGCTCGCCTGGGGCGTCGAACCTCGGACGCTCACCGACCCTGCGCCGGGCCCTGCCGTACAACTGGCGGCAGTTGGCCTCGGACAGATCAAGCACGTCGGCGATCTCGCGGTAGCCGTAGGAGAACGCCTCCCGCAGCACGAAGACGGCCCGCTCGGCCGGGGTGAGCCGCTCCAGCAGGAGCATGAAGGCCATGGACACCGCGTCGCGCTGCTCGGCGGTCTCCATCGGGCCGAGCGCGCCGGTCGGCGCGGGCTCGGGGAGCCAGAAGCCGACATAGCGCTCGCGGGTGGCACGGGCGGCGGTCAGCCGGTTGAGACAGAGGTTGGTGACCACCTTGGCCAGCCAGGCTCCGGGGGAACCGATGTGCTCACGCTCGGCACCGCTCCAGCGCAGGTAGGCGTCCTGGACGACGTCCTCGGCCTCAGCCGCCGAACCGAGCATCCGATAGGCCAGGCCGAACATCTTCGGCCGCTCCGCCTCGAACTCCTCGATCACCTGATCAGGGTGCCAGACGGAGCGGAGACCCCGCCGCCTCGTATCCGCTCGGGCCGACGGCCACGGAGACGAAGTCCGCGAAGGTCCCGCACCCGGCTGGGCGGTCGGGTGCGAGGTGCACGCCACACCGGAAGGCGGCGGCGATCCTGCCGGGTACGAGCAGCGGTATGACGGGCCCGCGCCCGCCGGTGACCCGCGGATAGGTCCGCGCCAGCTCGGCCGCGCTCACGATCTCCGGGCCACCCATGTCGGGCACCCACCCGGCGGGCGCGCCCAGCGCCGGCTCCACCAGCCTGCGGCGACCTCGGTGACCTCCACCGGCTGGAAGTCCGTCCCCGCGGGGACCAGCAGGATCCCGGACCTCGCCGGCTGCCCCAGCACGAGTACCAGCAGGTTGTGGAACCGCGTCGTGCGCAGGACGGTGTACGGCAGTCCCGACGGTCCCACGCCGCCGGCTGTCAGGTTCCCTCGGAAGGCAGTGCCGACATCCACGCCTGGATCGCCGGCGGGGCGTGTCACGGTGGTGACCGGGGCGGGCAGGAAGGCCGAGAGCCGCTGGGTGATGTGACCCGACGTCCCGGAGGCGGGCACGGGACCACGCCTCTGAGCACGGCCGGCCGATGAGGACATCCATCGGACTCCACCGGGCACCCCGATCTACGGTCATCTTCGTACCCGGGCACAGCCTCCGCGGCATGGCCGGGAACACAGGCCGCGGCCCCGGTGTGTCACCGGGGCCGCGGCGGTCAACCTGTCGGGCCGAAGCCGGACTCGTCAGATCCAGTTGGAGATCAGGCGTACCTCCATGCCAACCGGGCGGGCGGCGCAGGGCATGGACTTGATCTGTCCGGCACGGCCGGCCTGGACGCTGTAGCAGGAGTCGACCCAGTCGTCGCTGTCGGTGACCCAGTCGCTGGGCAGGCCGCTGATGACCTTGTCGGCGACCGCGACGTACTGGCCGTTTCCGCTGATGACGAGCGCGCCTTCGACGATGGCCTTGGCCAAGGCGGACAGGTCGGCGTTGTCGTCGCGCTCCATGAAGACGACGTCGACGGCGGTCCAGCTGAAGTTGGACCACTCGATCAGGACCTGGTTCACGTTGTTGTAGGTCGTGCCCTCATCGGTGATGTAGGGCATCTCGATGGTGTCGACCCGAGCCTTACCATCGGTCCCGGCGCCCATGGTCCAGGCGTAGATCTCCGGTCCGCCCTTGTACCAGGGCTCGTGGTCGTTGTAGTTGGTGATGCGATAGATCTGGGCTGCCCAGCGGGGCGTTCCCGCGGCCTGCGCCGTAGGCTGCTGGGCCTCATCGGCCTTACGGTCGACTCCGGTGACGCCGGCCTCGGTGAGAGCCTTGCGGATGACCTGCTGGCCCAGCTCGGCGGTCTTGCGCTCGTTCAGGCCCACGACGAGCACCGCCTGCCTGGGAGCCCGGCGGGCATCGAGCTCGTGAGTGCGACCGGCCGAGTCGTAGGCGGTGACGGTGCGAACGAACTTCTCGTCCTTGGACGGGGTGAACATGACCAGTGGCTTCTCGCCCGCGGCGACCCGCTTGACCGTGGCGGGGTCGGCCGAGACCTCCAGCAGCGACTCGCCCTCGCCTTCGGCCTGGAGACCCTTCAACTGCAGGATCTTGCTGTCAGCCTGGCGGGTGTAGTCGGTCAGGTCCTGCGCGCCTGGCACGGAGGCGAACAACGCGGCCAGGTCGGCCTGGCCGTCACCCGCCAGCTCGCGGTTGAGCACCGCCCTGAACTCACCGTTGTCGAGCCTGCGGGCGATCTGCTCGGCGAGCGTCCGCTTGAGCCCGTCCATGGTGGCGGCCGACTCTTCGGCCTTGAGCTTGGCCGACTGGCCGGGGGGCAGCGGATCGGCCACGGCCGTCGCCGGCGCTACAGCACCCATCAGGGTGGCGGCCAGGGCGAATGCCGCCAGCCCAACTACCTTCTTCACAAAACCTCCTGGTCAATGCGAGAAGAAGCTCGATAGAGCACTACCGCCGGATCCTTGCGGGAACCGAGCGGTTGCATAAGGCAGAGAGTGACCGGCGCGCCTTATCAAATAATTACGTCTTCTTATGAATCCTTATGGTCAATCCAAAAATGGGTTTAACGTTCATTTTCGGACTTGGATGTGTGGACGCCCTCGTGCAGCCGGTTATGGGATCGGATCGCGATGGCCAAGGTCGGCACGGCCCCGCGTCGCCTCCCCCAGCGGGTCTTCGGGGTCGGTCATCCCGAGGTCGACTCGCACGCCCGGATGCTCCTGGCGAAGCCGGGCGAGCGCGGGCGCCATCAGAGTGGCGCCCGCCGTGGCGAAGTAGCGTATCGCCAGCCGCTCGGTGTGCCCGACTCATAGGTCGGTCACCTTCTACCTCAACTACCGGCTCATCTCGGACGAGGGCACGACCAGCGCCGCCATCGTCGGATACCTGCTGCCGGGAACGATGGTGCTCGACGAGGAACCCGGCCCGCGCGTCATCTCGGGAATGATCGTCGCGCCCCTCGGCGCCGGGATGACCATGCCTGTCCGATCAGCCGCGGAGCCCTCACCGCACGGGAGGTCGGCTCCTCCGGTTGCGGGACACCCGAGTCGCGCCGCGAGCGGTGCGGGTCCGAGGCGGCAAAGCCCACAGACAGCCGGAGGCGGGGCACCGGACCTTCGCCGACGCCCCGCCTCTGACCGGGTGTCTCACATCCGAAGCGCGCCCAAAATGCCGGGGCAGAGCACTTATTCGTGGGCTGCGGTATTCCTGCGTCATTCACCTCGCCAGTGTGAGTCGATGGCGATCATCCTCAGGGTTCCCTTGGTCACCATGAGCATCTCCCCTGCTCCAAGGTCTCGCAATGCGGCCACCCTGGTGACCGATGAGGACCGCTCCAGGACGTGCCCATCAGACCGCAGGCGGAAGAGCAGGCCGCCCGCGCCGGCCACTACGAACCCCTCGCTGTCTCGGACCACCTCACCGACGAGTGGCTGCCTGACGTCCACGTTCCACAACACCGATCCGGCTTCGGGGTCGACGGCGAGATAACCGGCCCCTCGTTCTCGCAGCCACACCACACCGCCGGTGAACTGGGCGGCCGAGGACGAGAGGTCGGCATCGTGACGGAAGAACCGCTCGACGAGACCCGATGACAGTCGAATGCTCGCAACGGATCGCGGGCCGCACGGCACCAGGCAACGGTCAGGGCTGATCATGGTGAACGCCGAATGACCGTCGGTTTCGACCAATGGCTCCGGCAACCGCCAGCGGCCCAGTTCCCTGCCATCTCGTGGATCGATCAGCCACGCTTCCGAGCCGTCTCCCAACAGCACGCCGCCATCCCAGGGCAGAGGAAGCACCGTGGCCATGCGCCGCCGTGTCCGCCACAGAGACCGTCCGTCCTTCAGGTCGAAAGCAGACATGGGTGTGTAACCACGCCAGCCGCCGACGACGACCGTCTCCGCAATAGCTACGACATGCCCCGAGTATTGCGGCAACCCGGCGCGCCACACCACAGATCCCGTAGTGAGATCGAGACAGAACAGTTGATCGGTGTCCTGCGGCAGAACCAGGCAACGATCACTGGCGACCACGACGGCACGCGGCCAGGTTCCTATCGGAACGTCCCAGCGGACCGAGCAGTCGTGACGGTCCAGGCAGACAAGCCGAGTGTGGCGCTCATGGAGGACGACGCGGTCTTCCGTCACCGCCAACGCCGAAGCGGACCCCCTCTGATGAAGCTGCCGCTCCCACAGCGTCTTTCCGATCATCTGTCGATTTCACCAGGCAAGCACTAGCGGCATCAATCACATTAACAGTGGGAGGTCATATCGGCCGAAGCCGGGTGTGGAACTCAACAGGTCCCGTTTGACCAGGCATTTCATTCCTCGACAGCGCCGAGGGTACTGAGGGAGTGCGCTTATTCGGAAGGTTCGGTGTTTCCGGCGTGCCTGCGGTCCGGCGTCGTAACCCGCATTGACTGGACCGGGGTCCATGTTGCCGACGACCTGCTGAGGCCGCAGTGGCATCGGCAGCAAACGTGCGGCGATTTCTGGATCGACCCGGTAGTTCACCAGGAGCCGCCGTTCGACCACACTCGCCATGGATAGCCGTCTCATGCCATATCGCCCTCCTCGACGACTACCGCCTGTCCGCTTGGAGCATAGGACACCTATTCGGAAAGCTGATCGCTTCTCCGGGCTCCCTGGCACTGGTTCGTGCCGACAGGCGTGAAAGTAAAGCTGTCGGCGAAGTCGGAACCCCCGCCACGGACGGCCAGAAGCATGGGCTCGCCGTACAATGCGGTCTGATCCGTACGCAAACGAAGGAACTCGTTCCAGAAATGGAAGCAGAGCAAAGAATCCTGGGGGTGCCCAGTCGCATATACCAAGGTCTTGGGGAAGTACGGGTTCGTGCCACCGCAGTAGACAGACGGCGGCCCGAACATATCGAGGGTCTGTCCGAAGGGTTCGATCGCGCTCACACCAAGCCTTGTTGGCACCGATCAGTTTGTCGTACCCGTCCCGCGACAGGGTACGGTCCAGCCGGAGCCATCCGTGACGATGGGCGAACTCGGCATAGACGGACGCGGCCATGTCATCGGTTCCGGCACCCCAGAGAGACTCGAAGGCTCCCCGAACTCCCGTGGAGAGAAAAGCCCTCCGAGCACGAAGGGAAACTTGTTCCTCACTCCAGACTTGTTCACGATCATCCGTGAATGCCATTGCGTCGAAGTAGATTCTTAGGGCGATCTCTCCGCCGAACATGCCTGGCCGACGAAGGGCCGAATTGATCTGAGTGAACAGGTACTCTCGCACCTGCTCGGCCGTTCGCGCTTCTCGCCGACCGTCCGCATCGGCCATCGACTGCCCTTCTTTCACCGCTACGACCTTCTGAAAACGCCAGAAGGGGGCCGGACTCGACTCCGGCCCCCTTCCTAACGAGCATTATGCAGGTTTGGCTTCCATATCCAGCGCTGCTTTTCTGCCCAGAATACTGGGACAGAGCACTTATTTGTGGGCTGCGGTATTCGGCGCCACCGGCCGGGTACCGCCCCACAGTGCGAGCAGTGCGAGGGCGATGGGCGCGTCCGCGGGAAAGTATGCCTCAGCCATGCCCCCTTCAAGCGTGATGTCCGAAGCGGCGCCGAACGGGTGGTCGTGTGGAGATTCCGAAGCCTCGGCAAAGTACAACGAAAGGGCGAGATCTAGCGACGCCCTCCGGTTCGGCCAAGCAACTCGCGGGCGGTCGTTGGCCGGACATGGTCGGTGGTGGCGAGCAGTTCCGCCTCGGTCACGACGAGACTGCTGATCTGAAGCAGCACATCGCCGTGTCTGGCGAACAGGGCCACGGGCCTGTCATCAATGATCCACAGGACGCGACCATCGGACAGCGGTCGGCAGGTGTCGCTGGCGCTGACGTGAACAGCCCAGGCGGGTTTCAGATGCCGCGTGGCTTTCAGATACCGTGCGGCGCACGCTTGGCCGGGGGTAGCCGCCGTGGCACGGATGAACACCTGCATCTCCCACTCCTCCCGCAGATTGAAGCTGGGTTTGTAGAAGCGATGGATGATGGTGCGGGGGGTGTCCAGGCGATAGGAGAGCTCGACTGCCGGGCCTCCACCCTCTGGACCGAGCCGCCATAAACCCGCCACGTACCGACGGCCGGGGATATCCAGGGAGACCAGCGACACTCCCATCGTGCCCAGGTCCCAGACCCGGTGCCAGTGCTGTACGCGATCCGAGACCTGGGCGGCACCGACCGGAAAGGCGATCATCGCTCCCGCGAGGAGGATCCGCGGCAGGGCGGTACGCGGCATGACCATCCAGGCAGCCGCGGCGTACCCCGCGACACCGGCCACGAGAAAGATGATCCCGAAGAGCGGTTCGGGCAGGCCATAGGCCGCCCTGTGGAAAGGGACAAGCGCGAACAGCCCCGAGGCCAGCGCCCCGAAGGCCGCGGATCCGGCGAGTGCCACCGGCCACCACCGGGAGATCTTGGCCGACCGCGCCAAGATCCCGCTGAGCAGGATCGGGACCACGATGATCGCGATACCGTTGATGACGCCGCCCAGTCCTTCGGAGGGTGCCGACTTGTTAGGCCAGACGGCACTGACAACGAAGCGGCCCAGCCCTCTGCGGCCCATTACGTCGTCGGTCCAGATGACGGCGACCACCACACCGACGACGAGCCCTACCAGAGCGCTCCTGGCCAGAGAGGCCCGACCCGATGATTCGCTCATGATCGGAAGTATCGACCATGCCTGGCAGTCCGCCAACCCGACGAGATGGGCCGCCAGAGCGCAATGGGCCCGCCCACCACATCGTGGGCAGGGATCCCGCTTTTAGCGATACATCGACGAGTCAGCCTGCTCGCCGGAAGTTGACAACCCCATCGAAAAGCGAATTGAACGTGTCGGCCATAGCTCCCTGACCTCAATCGAACCTCGGGCCTGCATGGCTCGCCCAAGCAAGGCGCACCTCATCGTGGGTAGCGGAAAAGCCTGTCGAGCCGTGACGGAAGAACTCCGGCTTCTCCAGGTCAGCGAACAGTTCACTGCCACGAAAACACCGCAAGGGAGCCGGACGTGATTCCGACCCCCTTCATCACCAGGGACTATGCAGATTCGACCTCTGTATCCAATGCTGCTTTTCTGCCCGGAATCAGCTGCAGCCGCTGGTGGAGCCGCAGCCCTCGCAGACGTAGCAGCTGCCCGCGGGGCGCATCTTGGTGCCGCAGGTCATGCAGAGCGGCGCGTCGGCGGTGCGGCCCTGGTGGGACTCCAGGGAGCCGGCCCGCCGCGGGGTTTCCACCGGCACCGCTTCGGCTCGGGCCTGGGGCTCCTCGATGGGGGCCGAGGTGGCGAGCTCGGCGATGACCTCGTCGGCGTGGATCGGGGCCGGGTCCTCACCGCGCTGCTGGGCGGCGCGCTCGGAGGCGGAGAAGATACCGAGGGCGGCACGGTCGTCGTAGGGCAGGTGGTCCAGGGCCAGGCGGCGGAAGATGTAGTCCATCACCGAGGCCGCTATCCGGATGTCCGGGTCGTCGGTCATGCCGGCCGGGTCGAAGCGCATGTTGACGAACTTGCCGACGTAGGTCTCCAGCGGCACCCCGTACTGCAGGCCGATGGAGATGGCCACCGAGAACGCGTCCATGACGCCCGCGAGGGTCGAGCCCTGCTTGGACATCTTCAGGAAGACCTCGCCGAGGCCGTCGTCGGGGTAGGAGGAGGCGGTCATGTAGCCCTTGGCGCCGCCCACGGTGAAGCGGGTGGTGGTGCTGGGACGCTGGTTCGGCATCCGGCGACGGGTCGGGCGGCTGATCTCCACGACCTGGATCTCCGGCTCGGCGACAGCCTCCTTCGCCTCGGTCTTCCTGCCGGCGGCCGAGAGGGGCTGGCCGACCTTGCAGTTGTCACGATAGACCGCGAGGGCCTTCAGGCCAAGCTTCCAGCCCTCCATGTAGACCTGCTCGATGTCCTCGATAGTGGCGGACTGGGGGAGGTTGACGGTCTTGGAGATGGCGCCGGACAGGAACGGCTGGGCCGCGGCCATCATCCGGACGTGCCCCATGGGGGCGATCGCGCGCTCGCCCATGGCGCAGTCGAACACCTCGTAGTGCTCGCGGCGCAGGCCGGGGGCGTCGACGACGTGGCCGTGCTCGGCGATGAACTCGACGATCGCCTCGATCTGCTCCTCCTGGTAGCCCAGCTGCCGGAGCGCGCGCGGGATCGTCTGGTTGACGATCTGCATGGAACCGCCGCCGACGAGCTTCTTGAACTTGACCAGGGCGAGGTCGGGCTCGATGCCGGTGGTGTCGCAGTCCATCATCAGGCCGATGGTCCCGGTGGGCGCGAGCAGCGAGGCCTGGGCGTTGCGGTAGCCGTTCCTCTCACCGAGCCTGAGGCACTCGGCCCACTGCTTGGAGGCCTCGTGGTGGATGTCGCCGTCCATCTTCTCGAACGTGCGCAGAGCCTCGTTGGCGTCGTTGTGCTTGCGCATGACCCGCTTGTGCGCGTCGGCGTTGCGGGCGTAGCCGTCGTACGGGCCCACGACCGCGGCCAGTTCCGCGCTGCGGCGGTAGGAGGCGCCGGTCATCAGCGAGGTGATGGCTCCGGCCAGGGCGCGGCCGCCCTCGGAGTCGTAGGCGTGGCCGGTGGCCATGAGCAGCGCGCCGAGGTTGGCGTAGCCGATGCCGAGCTGGCGGTAGGCACGAGTGGTCTCGCCGATCTTCTCGGTCGGGAAGTCGGCGAAGGTGATGGAGACGTCCATCGCGGTGATGATCAGCTCAGTGATCTTCACGAAGTTCGCGATGTCGAAGGTGTCGTCGTCTCTCAGGAACTTCAGCAGGTTGATGCTCGCCAGGTTGCACGAGGAGTTGTCCAGGTGCAGGTACTCCGAGCAGGGGTTGCTGGCGGTGATGCGGCCCGTCTCGGGGCTGGTGTGCCAATCGTTGATCGTGTCGTCGTACTGGACGCCGGGGTCGGCGCACTCCCACGCGGCCTTGCCCATCTTGCGGAACAGGCTCCTGGCGTCGACCTTCTCGATGACCTCGCCGGTGAGCCGGGCACGCAAGCCGAATTCCTCGCCCTGCTCCACCGCGCGCATGAACTCGTCGGAGACGCGCACGGAGTTGTTGGCGTTCTGGTACTGGACCGAGACGATGTCCTTGCCGCCCAGGTCCATGTCGAACCCGGCGTCACGGAGGGCGCGGATCTTGTCCTCCTCGCGCGCCTTGGTCTCGACGAACTCCTCGATGTCGGGGTGGTCGACGTCGAGGACCACCATCTTGGCGGCGCGGCGGGTGGCGCCGCCGGACTTGATGGTGCCCGCGGAGGCGTCCGCTCCGCGCATGAAGGAGACCGGGCCGCTGGCGGTGCCGCCGCTGGAGAGAAGCTCCTTGGAGGAGCGGATCCTGGAGAGGTTGACGCCGGAACCGGAACCGCCCTTGAAGATCACACCCTCTTCCTTGTACCAGTCGAGGATCGACTCCATCTGGTCGTCGACGGCCAGGATGAAGCAGGCGCTGACCTGCTGCGGCGACGCCGTGCCGACGTTGAACCAGACGGGGGAGTTGAAGCTGAAGACCTGGTTGACCAGAGCGTGCTTGAGCTCGTGGTCGAAGATCTCCACGTCCTCCTCGCCGGCGAAGTAGCCGTGCTCGACCGCCGTACGGGTGTAGACGCCCACCACGCGGTCGATCAGCTGCTTGAGGCTCCACTCCCGCTGCGGGGTGCCGACCGCGCCGCGGAAGTACTTGGTGGTCACGATGTTGGCGGCGTTGACCGACCACGACTGGGGGAACTCGACGTCGCGCTGCTCGAAGTTGACCGAGCCGTCGCGCCAGTTGGTCATGACGACGTCACGGCGCTCCCAGGACAGCTCGTCATAGGGGTGCACGCCTGGGGTGGTGAAGATGCGCTTCATCCTCAGGCCCTTGCGCGGCCGCTTGCTCCCACGTGCCACCGCGCCGGCGGTCTCCGTCATGACTTCCCCCTCCTGGGGCTCCGCGAGCCCTCATATCGGACCACACCAACACGCCGCTTACCCCCGGCGCCCAGGGTCTTTCTCAGTCTTGCCCGCTGGAGCGCCCCGCCCGGAGCTGCTCGATCTCCGCCTCGAAGTCGGCCAGGGTCTCGAACCCCCGGTAGACGGAGGCGAACCGCAGGTACGCCACCTCGTCCAGTTCGCGGAGCGGCCCCAGGATCGCCAGCCCGACCTCGTGGGCCGCGATCTCGGCGCATCCGGTGGCCCGGATGCTCTCCTCGACCCGCTGGCCCAGCTGCGCCAGGGAGTCCTCGCCGACGGGCCGCCCCTGGCAGGCCCGCCGGACCCCGGCGATCACCTTGTCCCTGAAGAACGGCTCCGTCACGCCACTGCGCTTGCTCACCATGAGCAGGACCGTCTCCTGTGTGGTGAACCTGCGCCCGCACTCCGGGCAGGTGCGCCTGCGGCGGATGGCACCGCCGTCCTCGGTGGCCCTGCTGTCGATGACTCGCGTGTCCGGATGACGACAGAACGGACAGTGCACGCGCGTCGCCTCCTTGAGCTGCGAGAGCGGCTCACCCACCTCACCTGCCCCATGGCGCGCATGTCGAGACGCTCGCGCACGCCCCTCGAATAGTCGAGATGCGGTAATGGAAACACAATCTGTGGTGAAGTGTTGTGGTGCAGCCACTAGATGTTGTGGTCTAACGGTAGAAGTGCGCGACCATGAACGCAAGTTGAAAGGCCCTCGCCACACGAAGTCGCTGATCAGCCGTCACGTCTCGGCGTGTCGCCCCTCGGGCGACGCACTCCGCGCCCCTTCCCTCACATGCGTCCCAGACGATATGTCAGGCAGGACCCTCATCGGACCCTCCCGCGCGGCTCGCCCACACCTTCCTCGAACCCCACCGGCCAAATCCCACGCGCCCCACGGAATGCGCCTCTTCTCAGCGGATGAGGTCCTCGGGGAGATAGAGCCGGGTTCCGGGCCGGACCTCGGAGTCGGCCAGCCCGTTGAGGTCCATGATGCGATGGACCGCCCGACCGGCGTCGCCCTCCTGCGTCAACGCGTCCGCGATCTCCCACAGCGTGTCACCCGCGTGCACCGTGATCCGGGGCAGCCCCCCGTGACCCGTCCGCTCGCCCGCCAGGGCCGTGTCGATGCGCCCGCCGACCCAGAGCATCCCCAGGGTGAACAGTACGAGCACCGTCACCACCACGATCCTCCCACGCCGGGTGAGCCGGAGCGGCCGCCCGGCGGTCCGGGGCCGGGCGGCACCCGGGCGGCGGACGCCGGCACGAACCGCTCCCGCCCCGGGCACCCGCCCCGGCACCCCGTGTCCAAGCCCCCGCCGAGGCTCCGGCCCATGCCCACGCCTCGCGCCACGCCCGAGTCTCGGCCTCGGCTCACACCCGGCCTCCGGCTCCCGGGGCCGCCCGGCCGCCCGCTCGCGCCCGGGCCGCCCCGGCACCCTTCCGCCTTCCGGGCTCCGCCCAGCCCCGGCCCCCCTGCCTGATTCCGGCGCGGGAGCGGGCTCCGATCTCGGTGGCGGCACCAGGCGCAGCAGCGGTGCCCCCGGCGACCGCCGCACGGTCCGGGATCTCGGCACGGCCATGGATCGTGGTGTCGTCGCGGTCGGTTTCACGGTGGCCCCCATCCCCTCGACCTGGCCGAACACATGTCGAAGAAAGATCGGTGAATCGAACACGATGTCGATCGAACTCCCGTACGATGTTGTACACCACGGCGCCGCCGATATCGAGGACATTCGAACAATTGTTTGAATATGATCTTCGGCCGTTGTATGGTCGCTGTGTGCGACATATCAGATACAGGCCGGGAGGCGAGGAGTTCGTATGAGCCAGCACAACGAGAACGGTTCGGCCGCCAGCGATCTGGCGGTGCGAAGGCGTGACTCCCTTGGCCTCACCCCCAGGCAGCGGAAGATCCTTGAAGTGATCCGCGACTCCGTGCAGCAGCGCGGTTACCCGCCGTCCATGCGGGAGATCGGTGAGGCGGTGCAGCTCACCAGCACCTCCAGCGTGTCGCACCAGTTGACGGCTTTGCAGCGCAAGGGCTACCTGCGGCGTGACCCGCACCGCCCCCGTGCTCTGGAGGTGCGCCTTCCCGGCGAGCCCGTGCTGTGGGTGGATCCCGACTCCGGCGAGGACGAGACCCCGGTCAGCCGCCCGACCGCCGCCTACGTGCCACTCGTCGGCCGGATCGCCGCCGGTGGCCCGATCCTCGCCGAGGAGAGCATCGAGGATGTCTTCGCCCTGCCCAAGCAACTCGTCGGCGAGGGCACGCTCTTCCTCCTCCAGGTGACCGGAGACTCGATGATCGAGGCCGCCATCGCCAACGGCGACTGGGTGGTCGTACGCCAGCAGCCGGTGGCCGACAACGGTGACGTGGTCGCGGCGATGATCGACGGCGAGGCCACGGTCAAGACCTTCAAGCGCAGGGACGGCCACGTCTGGCTGGTCCCGCACAACCCCAACTACGACCCGATCCCGGGTGACGAGGCCACCGTGCTCGGCAAGGTCGTGGCGGTCCTCCGCAAGCTCTGAAGCACGCGCCTTCAACCCTCCGGGCCACACGCCCAAGAACGCACGCCACGCCGGGGGGGGGGGGCGCCCCCCCCCCGGGGGGGGGGGGGCGCCGGCCCAGACACACAACAACAAACAAACAAAACA
>NZ_JBEOZN010000188.1:0-15384 GCF_040298085.1 Streptosporangium sp. NPDC001681
CCTCAAAGAGCTCCAGGCCCTTCTGGCCACCTGGACAGGCCGATGCCCCACCTGCCAGCAAAGGCCGCCCTAACCACCTAACAAAGCACTACTAGGGGATGATCCCTCCTTGAGAAGGAGGGCCCGTCCCGATCCGACGTGCCAGGATGGATGTCGGATAGGTCAACATGAGGGGCGGTCCGCTGTGTCGTTCAATCAGATCGCGTGGTGGTTGCCGCTCTGCGCCGGGGTCACCGGTGTGGGGCTGGTACTGAGTTTCCTGCTGATGCGGCGCCGTGGCGTCGCGGCGGGGTTACGCGCCGCGGCCTGGTCACTGCTACCCGTCGCCGCCTTTCTGACCGGCGCGCTTCCCACCCTGTGGCAGATCGGCACGGTGATCATCGGTTTCCTCACAGGTCTGGTGTTCAACCCCGTGGTGTGGTCCGGGGTGGCGGTGACCGGACTCGCCGTGGTGCTCTTCCTGGTCTCCGGGTTCCTGCGTGGCCGCCGCCTCAGGGCCGCGGCGTCCTCTGCGTCCTCTGCGTCCTCAGCGCCCCCGGTGTCCTCCGCGTCCTCTGTGCCCGCCGTGGCAGCGGCGGGCCCCGGCGGGCGGGGCGGGGCCGCGACGGCCGCCACGCAGCCGTTGCCCAAGCACAAGGCCGCGCCCGCGCCCGCCTCCGGGCCCGCCGCGAAGCCGGCCGCCGACGACGACTTCTCCGATATCGAGGACATCCTCAAGCGTCGCGGGATCGGGTGACGCTGAGTAATCAGCTCATTCCCATGTCACGAATCCAAGACAGAAGCGGAACGGCTTCCGGACATTAGCTCCAAGATCAGAACGAATGAATTTCACGTGAATCACAGTTAAGCCACATAGCGCCCCAGAGGACTGGTCAGCGCAGTTCAGCCCATAGATTCTGCGCACGGGGCCACGAACTACTGGCCCGTAGACTTACGGCGCGCTACCCGACCCGGGAAACGCGTCGACGGACAACGTCGTCTGGGATCCAGGGGGCCAACTGTATGACCGCACCGCTCGATGCCCCCGGTAAGACCACCGAGGTCTCACCGGAGGCAGTGCTCGCGGGAGCGGGCGTGAAGGCCGTCCAAGGCCGCTCGCTCGGGCAGATCGCATGGATGCATCTGAAACGCGACAAGGTCGCGCTCGTCGGTGCCGGCGTGGTCGTTCTGCTGATCGTCATTGCGATCTTCGCTCCGCTGATCGTGGGCCTGCTCGGCCACCCGCCGAACGAGTTCCACCAGGAGATGATCGACACCTCCACCATGACGCCCAAGGGCGGCACGGGCATCAGCGGGGAGTTCCTGTTCGGGGTGGAACCGGTCAACGGCCGTGACCTTTTCAGCAGGGTTATCTACGGAGCGCGGATCTCGCTGCTGATCGCGGTCCTCGCCACCCTGCTCTCGGTGGTCATCGGCACCGTCATGGGTGTGATGGCCGGTTACTTCGGTGGCTGGGCCGACACCCTGATCAGCCGCACGATGGACGTCTTCCTGGCCTTCCCCCTCCTTGTCTTCGCGATGGCCCTGGTCGGTGTCCTCGGCCAGTTCGAGCAGAGCCTCGGGGTGAAGGGCGACGCGCTGCGTATCGGCCTGCTGATCTTCGTGATCGGTTTCTTCAACTGGCCGTACATCGGCAGGATCATCCGAGGCCAGACACTGTCACTGCGGGAACGCGAATTCGTCGACGCCGCCCGTAGCCTGGGCGCCCGCGGACCATACATCCTGTTCCGTGAGATCCTGCCGAATCTGGTCGCGCCGATTCTTATCTACGCGACGTTGCTCATTCCGACGAATGTCCTGTTCGAGGCGGCACTCTCGTTCCTGGGAGTCGGTATCCAGGCGCCCACGGCGACCTGGGGGGGCATGCTCTCGCAGGCGGTGAAGTTCTACAACGTGCCGCATTTCATGTTCTTCCCCGGTATGGCGATTTTCATCACGGTGCTGGCCTTCAACCTCTTCGGTGACGGGCTGCGCGATGCCCTCGACCCGAAATCGTCCCGCTGACCCTCAACCTCCCGTTCTCCTGGAATTAACAAGGGGTGCAAGTAAATGAACAAGAGATCCGCACTGGCCTTCGCGGCCGCGGGTGCCGCTCTCTCCCTGGGGCTCTCCGCCTGTGGCGGCGGCGGCAGCGAGACGAAGCCGGCCGATGGTTCGTCGGCCGCGCCGGCGGCCGCGGACGCGTTCAACGCCGGACTCGAGGCGGTGTTCAACCCTTCTGACAAGAAGGGGGGCGTCCTGAAGATGGCGATCTCCGAGGACTGGGACTCGATTGACCCCGGTGACACCTACTACGCGCTCTCCTGGAACCTTGTCCGGATCTACGGTCGTTCGCTGGTGACCTACACCCCGGCTCCCGGTGCCGAGGGCCGCAAGCTCTCCCCCGACCTGGCCGAGAGCCTGGGCGAGTCGAGTGACGGCGGCAAGACCTGGACCTACAAGCTCCGCGCCGGTCTGAAGTTCGAGGACGGCACGCCGATCACGTCCAAGGACGTCAAGTACGCGGTCCTGCGCTCCATGGACAAGGAGACGCTGGTCAACGGCCCGACGTACTTCAACGACTGGCTGGACCTGCCGAAGGACTTCAAGAGCGTCTACAAGACCCCGGACGTCAACACCGACTCCGCGATCGAGACGCCGGACGACCAGACGATCGTCTTCCACCTGAAGAAGGCCTACGGCGGCTTCGACAACTTCGCGGCCCTGCCCGGCACGATCCCGGTTCCCAAGGACAAGGACACCGGTGTCAAGTACCGCGAGCACCCGGTCGCCTCCGGCCCCTACAAGTTCGACAAGGTCGAGGCCGGCAAGCAGTACACCCTGGTCCGCAACGAGCACTGGGACCCGGCGACCGACCCGATCCGCAAGGCGCTGCCGGAGAGCTACGAGATCTCCCTCGGCGTCAACGCCGACGACCTGGACAACCGGATCCTCTCCGGCGACCTGCACATCGACCTCGCCGGCTCGGGCGTCCAGCCCGCCGCGCTTGGCCGCGTGCTGAGCGACCCGGCGCTGAAGGCCCGGGCGGACAACCCCACCGGCGCCCGCACCTGGTACACCTCGATCGTCTCCGACGTGGCCCCGCTGGACAACGTGGAGTGCCGCAAGGCGATCATCTACGGCGCCGACCGGGTGGGTCTGCAGAACGCCTACGGCGGCGAGTTCGCCGGCGGTGACATCGCGACCGGCCTGATGCCGCCGTCGATCGGCGGCTGGAAGAAGCTGGACCTCTACCCGACCGGCACCGGCGACGTGGAGAAGGCCAAGGCCGCGCTCGCCGCCTGTGGCAAGCCTGACGGCTTCGAGACCGTCATGGCCTACCGCGCCGACCGTCCCAAGGAGAAGGCGACCGCCGAGTCGCTCCAGCAGGCGCTGGCCAAGGTCGGCATCAAGCTGGAGCTCAAGGGCTACCCCACCGGTGACTACTTCGCGCTCTACGCCGGCAAGCCGGACTTCGTGAAGAAGAACGGCATCGGCCTGGCCACCAACGGCTGGGGCGCCGACTGGAACGACGGCTTCGGCTTCATGTCGCAGATCGTCGACAGCCGCACCATCCGTGAGTCGGGTGGTAACTACAACATCAGCATCAAGGACAAGGAAATCGACGCGAAGATCGACCAGATCTTCACGGAGACCGATGTCGCCAAGCGTGACGCGCTCTGGGGCGAGATCGACCAGAGGGTCATGGAGCAGGCCTACGTGCTGCCCGCGGTCTGGTCCAAGGGCGTCCTCGTCCGCCCCCTGGGTGCGACGAACGTCTTCGTCACCGGCGCGTTCGACATGTACGACTACCTGAACCTGGGCGTCCAGTAACCGTCGGAAATCCTGTTCAGTTAGTCGAGGCTTGAAGGGGCCGGCCCACAAGGCCGGCCCCTGGAGCCGGGGGGACTGTGGTCACTTACATCATCCGGCGCCTGATCGGCGCGGTGCTCATGCTCGTCATCGTGAGCATGGTCACGTTCTCGATCTTCTTCGTGGTTCCCCGTATCGCGGGCGCCACGGCTGAGGACTTCGCCAGCCGTTACATGGGCAGATCCGCCGACGCGGAGATGATCGCGGTCACGGCGGAAAAACTCGGGTTCAACGATCCGATTCCTGTGCAGTACGGCCGCTGGATCTCAGGTGTCTTCGTCGGCTCGGAGTTCGACACCGGCGCCGCCATCGAGGAGTGCCCCGCTCCCTGTTTCGGTTACTCCTTCATCAAGAGGCAGCCGGTCTGGCCCGACCTGGTGGATCGCATCCCGGTGACCCTCTCGCTCGCCGTGGGCGCGTCGGTCATCTGGTTGCTCGGCGGCGTCGCGACAGGTGTGCTGTCCGCGCTGCGAAAAGGCACGATCTTCGACCGGGCGGCGATGAGCATCGCGCTCGCCGGGGTCTCCCTGCCGATCTTCTTCACCGGCATCGTCTCCCTCGTCGTCTTCAGCTACGGGTTAGGTATCACCGCGCCGGGCGGCAGCTTCACGCCGTTCCTGGAGAATCCAGCGGAATGGGCCTACAACCTCCTCCTGCCATGGATCACCCTCGCATTCCTCTATGCCGCGTCCTATGCGCGTCTGACCAGGGCGGGAATGCTGGAGACCATGAGCGAGGACTACATCCGCACGGCCAGGGCCAAGGGCATGCAGGAGTCCAGGGTGGTCGTCAAGCACGGCCTGCGCGCCGCGCTGACCCCCATTCTGACGATCTTCGGTCTGGACCTCGGCCTGCTGCTCGGCGGCGCGGTGCTCACCGAGAGCACGTTCTCGCTGAAGGGCATCGGTGACTACGCCGTCCAGGCCATCGTGACGAACGACCTTCCGAAGATCATGGGTGTCACCATGGTCGCGGCGCTCTTCGTCGTGCTGGCCAGTCTGATCGTCGACCTGCTGTACGCGGTGGTCGACCCGAGGGTGAGGCTGGGATGAGCGCTCCGTCGAGCTTTCTCGAACTGAGGGACCTGCGGATCCACTTTCCGACGGACGACGGCCTGGTCAAGTCCGTCGACGGGCTCTCCTTCCAGCTGGAGCGCGGCAAGACGCTCGGCATCGTGGGCGAGTCCGGATCCGGCAAGAGCGTCACCTCGCTGGGCATCCTCGGCCTGCACAAGGGCGGCCGGGCGAAGATCTCCGGTGAGATCTGGCTGGACGGTGAGGAACTCGTCACCGCCTCCGCCGACCACGTCCGGACGTTGCGCGGCAAGAAGATGGCGATGATCTTCCAGGATCCGCTCTCGGCGATGCACCCCTTCTACACGGTGGGCGCGCAGATCGTGGAGGCCTACCGGATCCACCACCAGGTCAGCAAGAAGGTCGCGCGCAAGCACGCCATCGACATGCTGGGCCGGGTGGGCATCCCGCAGCCGGAAAAGCGCGTCGACAGCTATCCGCACGAGTTCTCCGGCGGCATGCGCCAGCGCGCGATGATCGCCATGGCGCTCTCCTGCGACCCGGAACTGCTGATCGCGGACGAGCCGACCACGGCTCTCGACGTGACGGTCCAGGCACAGATCCTGGACCTGATGCGCGACCTGCAGCGTGACTTCAACGCCGCGCTGATCGTCATCACCCACGACCTGGGTGTCGTCGCGGAGCTGTCGGACGACATCCTGGTGATGTACGGCGGGAAGGGCATCGAGTACGGCACGGCGGAGGACATCTTCGAGCGGCCCGAACATCCCTACACGTGGGGCCTGCTGGGATCGATGCCACGTCTGGACCGGGAGCGGACCGAGCGGCTGATGCCGATCAAGGGCACTCCCCCCTCGCTGATCAACGTGCCCACCGGGTGCGCCTTCCACCCGCGCTGCGCCTATGCCGACCGCACCGGAGGGAAGTCGAGCACCGAGGTGCCCGAGCTGCTCGAGAGCGACGGTGGCCATCTGGTCCGGTGCCACCTGCCCTACGAGGTCAGGCGGGACATCTGGGAGAACGAGATCAAAGTGAACCTGGAGTCCTCGTGAGCGAGCGAGACGCGCGTTCGACGAACGGAAAGTCTGTGACCGAGCCAATTCTGTCAGTGCAAGGGCTGGAGAAGCACTTCCCAGTCACCAAGGGCCTGCTCAAACGCCAGGTCGGTGCGGTCAAAGCGGTCGACGGGATCAGCTTCGACGTCCTCAAGGGGGAGACCCTCGGCCTGGTGGGCGAGTCCGGCTGTGGCAAGACCACGACGGGTCGCATGATCACCAGGCTCATCGAGCCGACCGGCGGGAAGGTCGTCTTCGAGGGCCACGACATCACTCACATGTCGCAGTCCAAGATCAGGCCACTCCGGCGCGACATGCAGATCATCTTCCAGGACCCCTACTCCTCGCTCAACCCCCGCCACACGGTCGGCGCCATCGTCGGTGCGCCGTTCCGTATCCAGGGGATCAAGACCGAACAGGGGATCAAGAAGGAAGTCCAGGACATCCTCGCCCTGGTCGGTCTCAACCCCGAGCACTACAACCGTTACCCGCACGAGTTCTCCGGTGGCCAGCGCCAGCGCATCGGCATCGCCCGCACGCTCGCGCTCAAGCCCAAGCTCATCGTCGCCGACGAGCCGGTGTCCGCGCTGGACGTGTCGATCCAGGCCCAGGTCGTCAATCTTCTGGAAGACCTGCAGAACGAGCTCGACCTGACCTACGTGGTCATCGCGCACGACCTGTCGGTGGTCCGGCACATCAGCGACCGGGTCGCGGTCATGTATCTCGGCAAGATCGTCGAGCTGGCGGACCGTAAGAGCCTGTACGAGTCGCCCATGCACCCCTACACCACCGCGCTGATGTCCGCGGTCCCCATCCCGGACGTCAAGCGGCGTGAGGGGCGCGAGCGCATCCGCCTCCAGGGCGACGTGCCCAGCCCGCTCAACCCCCCGCCGGCCTGTCGCTTCCACACCCGGTGCTGGAAGGCCCAGGAGATCTGCAAGACCGTGGAACCGCCGCTGGCAGAGCTGGCGGCGGGCCACCAGGTGGCCTGTCACTTCCCGGAGAACGCCCCCAAGGAGCAGCCGCCCCTGCAGGCCGTCTCGGACTGACCGATCCCGGCCCAGGCCCGCGCACTCGCCGTGGTGACGGCCGGTGCGCGGGCGCGCCCGTTCGCGCCGGGTGCCGGGTCAGGGAGGCGAGCCGGGGGTGATCAGACCGGTCTCGTAGGCGAGGACGACGGCCTGGACGCGGTCGCGCAGGCTCAGCTTGGTGAGCACGTTGCCGACGTGGGTCTTGACCGTCGTCTCGCTCACCACCAGCTCGGCGGCGATCTCCGCGTTGGACATGCCCTTGGCGATCAGCTTGAGCACCTCCAGCTCACGCTCGGTCAGCCGCTCCAGGCGAGTGGGGGTGGACTGCCGGTGGGTCGGCAGGTGTGCGCCGAACTTGTCCAGCAGCCGCCTGGTGATGCTCGGCGCGACGATGGCGTCGCCGGCCGCCACCACCCGGATGGCCTGGACCAGTTCCTCCGGCGGGACGTCCTTCAGCAGGAAGCCGCTGGCTCCGGCGCGCAGCGCCTCCACGATGTACTCATCCAGGTCGAAGGTCGTCAGCACCAGCACCCGGGGCACGTGCGCACCTCCGGCGGCCTCCCGTACGATCCGGCGGGTCGCCTCGATGCCGTCCACGCCCGGCATCCGGATGTCCATCAACACCACGTCGGGCAGCAGTGCCCGCGACTGGTCCTGCGCGGCCTTGCCGTCCCCCGCCTCACCGACCACGGTGAGGTCGGGTTCGGCCTCGAGGATCAGGCGGAAACCGGTGCGCAGGAGTGGCTGGTCGTCCACCAGCAGCACTCTGATCGTCATCATGTGTCCTTGAGGGGGAACCGGGCATCAACCTCGAATCCGCCCTCGGGACGTGGGCCGATCCTCAGAAGTCCACCATAGAGGGCAACGCGTTCGCGGATGCCCACCAGTCCGTGACCGGTCGCCCCCGCGCTCGTTTCGCCCGCTTTCTGGCCGAGACCGTCGTCGGTGACCCGCACGGCCAGCTCGCCTGACTCGTGCCGCACCGTCACCCAGGCTCGTGCCTGCGGCCCCGCGTGCCGCAGGCTGTTGGTCAGGGCCTCCTGCACCAGCCTGTACGCGGCCAGGTCGACCCCGGGCGGCAGCGCCTCCGCGGCCCCGCGCTCGTCCTCGATCCACAGCTGTGTCCGCAGCCCCGCCTCGCGCATCTGGTCGACCAGGGCGGGAATCTCACGCATCCCCGGCTGCGGATTGCGCTCGGCGGGCGCCGCGTCGGTTCTGAGCACGCCCACGAGGCTGCGCATCTCCGACATCGCGGTCCGGCCAAGCTCCTCGATCGCCGACAGGGCCTCCCGGGCCCCCTCGGGGTTTCCGGCCAGCACCCGGCGTGCCGCGGCGGCCTGGACGGTCATCACGCTCACGTGATGGGCCACCACGTCGTGCAGCTCACGGGCGATGCGAGAGCGCTCCTCGGCCCTGGCAGCCCGGGTGTCGGCCTCCCGGATATGCTCCATGCGCCGTGCCCGGTCGTGCAACTCCGCCTGGTAGGCCCGGCGCAGCCGCACGTTCCGGCCGGCGATCCACAGGGAGACGGTGAAGACGACCATCAGCAGGTGGGTGCTCCACTCGCCAAGCCCGCCACCGGCCGCCGCAGACAGGAAGTGGCCGGCCAGGGCCAGTGCGGGAGCGCCCAGGCTGACCGCCAGGCCGCGCCGGACGGCGATCGTGTAGACCAGCACCAGGGCGGCGAGCCAGAGCAGGGAGGGGTTCCGTCCCGCCGCGGCCAGCGTGATCTCGATCAGGCAGACCAGGCAGAGCAGCAGGAAAGGCCAGTGGCGGCGCAGCGCCACCGACAGGCAACCGGTCACGATCAGGCCGAGGCTCATCGCGTCCGGCTCCCCGAGACCGGCCGGATCGCCGAAAACCTGGGCGACGTAGGCGAAGGGAACCGAGGCGGCCGCCAGTGCCCCCCCGAGGAGCAGATCAGGGATCAGCGGATGCCCGCGGAACCAGGCCCGCAGGCTACCGATGGTGTTGCGCACACAACCAACTTAGGTGCCCTTCCTGCCCAGCCACCCTGCCACAGGCGGATATCACCCTCATCCCCACGTAGGACAGTGTTCAATGGCGACGCTGGCGCGTCGCGGTTCGGCCGCTGGGACCCGGCTCCTTCCCTCGTCGAACGGGGCCGTTCGTTCCTCACGACCCTGCTCTCCTCAGTCCAGTCCCCGGCGCGGCCTCACGAGTCAATGGCGACGCTGGCGCGTCGCGGTGAGGCCGCTCTTGTCCGGCTCCTTCCCTCGTCGAGCGAGGCCGTTCGTTCCTCACGACCCCGCTCTCCTCAGTCCAGTCCCCGGCGCGGCCTCACGAGTCAATGGCGACGCTGGCGCGTCGCGGTGAGGCCGCTCTTATCCGGCTCCTTCCCTCGTCGAGCGAGGCCGTTCGTTCCTCACGACCCCGCTCTCCTCAGTCCAGTCCCCGGCGCGGCCTCACGAGTCGTCCCTCAAGGACAGATCACGGGCATGTCTCCAGGGATGCTTCCCGAGGCAGGTCACGTTGGGCGGGTCCAAGCGTCCTCACCGCGACGCGCAGTGTCGCGATCGACACAGCCGCTACAGCTCGTCGGTGGCGGCCCTTGAGGTCTTGGCAGGACGGCGGTTGCTGCGGACGGTGTCGCCTGGCTGGCGCTCGGGCACCGGCGGGGGAGTGCCGCCGAACTCCGGGCACAGGTCCTTGTAGCTGCACCAGCCGCACAGTCTGCTGGGCCTGGCCCGCCACTCACCCGTCTCCAGCGCCCGCTCGATGGCCTGCCACAGGGCCTGGACCTTCCTCTCGGTGGCCAGCAGGTCGGCCTCGTCGGGTGCGTAGCGCAGGACCTCGCCGCCACCTCCCAGATACATCAGCTGGAGCAGGCGGGGCACCGAGCCGCGCAGCCGCCACAGCACCAGCGCGTAGAATTTCATCTGGAACAGCGCCTTGGCCTCGAAGGCGGGCCCCGGGGCGCTGCCGGTCTTGTAGTCGACGACGCGGACCTCGCCGCTGGGCGCCACGTCCAGCCTGTCGATGTAGCCCCGCAGCATCAGGCCGCTGCCGAGCACCGCCTCCACGTAGAGTTCCCGCTCGGCGGGCTCCAGGCAGGTGGGGTCCTCAAGGGTGAAGTAACTTTCCAGCATGACGCGGGCCTGGGCCAGCCACTCGGCACGGTCGTCGTCACCGGTGAACATGCCGGCATACGAAGGATCCTCCTGCTGCAGCCTGTGCCACTGCGGCTCCAGCAGGTCCTGGGCCGCGGCGACCGTGCGATCGGGGGCGGGCAGGTCGTACAGCCGTTCCAGCACGGAGTGGACCATCGTGCCGCGCACGGCGGCCGGCGACGGAGGCTCGGGGAGCCTGTCGATCACCCGGAAACGGTAGAGCAGCGGGCACGTCATGAAGTCACCCGCCCGCGACGGCGACAGGGCTCCGATGATCGTGGGCTCGGTCAGCGACATGACCGCACTGTAGGTCACGGTGACGACAGTTTGCGCCCGAGGTGCCCTCGTGGCGTCTGCCGGGGGTCCGGCGGCGCGTACCATCGAGGCTTGAGGGTGGATTGAACACAGGTTGAACGAGGAGTGGTGAGCCAGCGGTGAGCAGCGACAGCCCACGCCGGGACAGTTCAGGGCTGCGGATGGGCCGGCCGTTCGGCATTCCGGTCTACGTCTCGCCGACCTGGCTCATCGTGGCGGCGTTCATCACCTACTCGTTCCAGGGCGTGGTGGCCTACTGGCTGCCCGAACTGAGCATCCCGATCACGTACGTCGTCGCGTTCGTCTTCGCGGTGCTGCTGTACGTCTCGGTGCTCCTGCACGAGCTGGCGCACTGCGTGGTCGCCAGGATGTACGGCCTGCCGGTCCGGCGCATCACGCTCTACCTGCTCGGCGGCGTCTCGGAGATCGAACGCGAGCCGGAGACGCCCGGCCGGGAGTTCATGGTGGCCTTCGCGGGCCCCCTGCTCTCGCTCGGCCTGGCCGGGCTCGGTTTCGCCGCCTCCCGGATCATCGACCCCGGAACGATCCCCGGCGTCCTGGTCTTCCAGCTCTGGTTCGCCAACCTGATCGTCGGTGTCTTCAACATGCTGCCGGGGTTGCCGCTCGACGGGGGGCGCATGCTCCGCGCGGGCGTCTGGAAGATCACCCGCAAGCCCGGTACGGGCACGATCGCCGCGGCCTGGGCGGGCCGGGGGCTGGCCGTGGCCCTGGTCGCGATCCCCATCGGGCTGGCGCTGGCGACCAGGTCGGCGCCGGACATGACGTTCGCCTGGTCGGTGCTGCTGGCCGCCTTCATCTGGTTCGGTGCCACCCAGGCGCTGCGCGGTGCCCGGGTGCGCGCCCGCATCCCCAAGGTCAACGCCCGTGCCCTGGCCAGGAGGGCCATCGCGGTCACCGGTGACGTGCCGCTGGCCGAGGCCCTGCGCCGGGCGGCGGAGGCGCAGGCGGGGGCGATGGTGGTCGTCGACCATGAGGGCCACCCCACGGGCATCGTCAACGAGGTCGCGGTGGAGGCCACTCCGGAGAGCCGCCGCCCCTGGGTGACGACGGGTTCGCTCTCGCGCAGCCTCGAACCGTCGCTGGTGCTGGCCGCCGACCTGGAGGGGGAGCCGTTGATCGACGCCATGCGTGAATCCCCGGCGGGTGAGTATCTCCTGGTGGAGCGTGGTGGCGAGATCTTCGGTGTGCTCGCGACGTCTGACGTGAATCGAGTGTTCAGCGGAGTTTAAGCGAACTACATGTCACTTGCAGGCGTCTCACTGAATACTCGCCGAAGACAGGACGACCAGAGAAAATCATCCCTGTTTGTCCTACTCGTTTTCGGCTCGTACCAGGACTAGGGTTTTGGCTAGTGAACTGGCTGGCCATGTAGCTTAAGGGACGTCAATTGGCACCCCCCCACACGCCGGCTCCGGCCGGCGATCTGACGCCGGATCTCCTCGGCGCGCCCGAATGGACCGACCAGATGGTCGCCGCCGCGGGCATACCCATGTACGACATCCCGTTCCTCACGGTCGGTGGCGGCATGGGCTCCTTCGTGACGCTCGACTATCTGAGGATCTACGGCGTCCCCACCTCGCAGATGCGGGTGGTCTCCAATATCGATCACCCATGGCAGACCTACGAGTTCCTCACCAGGTGCTCGCAGATCCCCCGTGGGGAGCGGATCCGCTCCGACTCCTCCTCTCGCCCGGACAACCTGTGGGGGTTCCCCTCCTACGCCCTGGAAGAGGCGTGGAAGGAGAAGAAACCGTCGTACCTGTGGCAGATCCTCACCGAACCGCTCCTGAACGACTACTGGACCCCGCGCGCGGGCACGGTCTTCGAGAACCTGGAGCGCGAGGCCAAACGCATCAACTACTGGGACATGCTGGTCAAGGGACAGGTGCGGATGGTCCGCCGCCGGGCCGGCGGCGGCTACTTCACGGTGGTCACCCCGCCGGACGGCGCGGCGGCGACCAAGCGCATCATCTTCCGCTCGCGCTTCGTGCACATCGCGATCGGCTACCCGGGCCTGAAGTTCCTGCCCGACCTGCAGGAGTTCCGGACCAAGCACGGTGACTACCAGCACGTCGTCAACGCCTACGAGCCGCATGAGCAGGTCTACGAGTTCCTGAAGACCAGGCCGGGCACCGTGGTCATTCGCGGCGGTGGCATCGTCGCCTCCCGGGTGCTCCAGCGGCTGTTCGACGACCGGGAGCGGTACGGCCTGCAGACCCAGATCATCCACATCTTCCGCACGTTCGTCAGCGGCTCCCACGGCCCGCACATCTGGTCACGCCGCAAGGGCGGGGACGGCTGGGCCTACCAGGGCTTCAACTACCCCAAGTCGGTGTGGGGCGGCCAGCTCAAGGCGCAGATGCGCAAGCTCGAGGGCAGCGACCGGGCGAAGAAGTACAAGCAGATGGGCGGCACCAACACCCCCTACCGGCGACGCTGGCAGGAGCAGATGCGCGCGGGGCGCAGTGGCGGTTACTACCACCCCGTGCAGGGCACCGTCGACCGTGTGGAGCACAGCCAGGACGGGCGGCTGGTCAGCTACGTGCGCAGCAGCGATGGCATCGTCCGCGAGCCGGTCTCCGACTACATCATCGACTGCACCGGCCTGGAGGCCGACATCGCCGAGCACCGGATCTTCGCGGACCTGCTCCAGCACGGTGGGGCGTTCCGCAATCCGGTGGGCAGGCTCGAGGTGGAGCGCCACTTCGAGGTGAAGGGGACGGCCAATGGCGACGGTGCCCTCTACGCCTCGGGATCGGCCACGCTCGGAGGCTACTTCCCGGGGGTCGACACCTTCCTCGGCCTGCAGATCGCGGCTCAGGAGATAGCCGACGATCTGGCAAGACGAGGGTTCGTCAAAAAGATGGGACCGCTGCGCTCGACCTCGCAGTGGTTCAAATGGGCCTTCAACTCGTCGGTGTAAGGAGTAGTCCCCCGTGGTTCCGACTCTGTGGGGCCGTATTCAGACGCGCCTCTTCATGCTCGCCACCGTTGGCGCGATCATCACCCTGCTGATCGTGCCGGTGCTTCCCGGCTCCTCCGGGCCGCTCTCCGAGCGCTACGTCAACGGGTTCCTGGTCCTCGCGGCGGTAGCCGTGCTGGGGATCGTCTGGGAGCTGATATATCACTTCCTGATGCAGTTCAGATGGGAGAAGGACTGGCCGACCCTCTTCGGTCTGCTGACGCTCGTGCCCGAAGGCCTTGTGCTGTACTTTTTGCTACGGTCCGGTGCAGTCGATGTTATCGATCCGGTTCCGCCGGCCGCCTTCTGGACGCACTTCACGGTCGTCTGGGTATGCATCTGGCTGGTGACGAACGGCCCCATGCGGGTGCCGTTCATCCGGTGGCGTTTCCGGGGAGGGAGAGTTCTGTGACCGACCAGGGCTTCGGGGTGGTGCGTCCGCTTCCGGGCAACGGGCTGGTGGCCCATGTGGGCGGCCTGCTGCTGGTGTGCGACGCGGCCGAGGCCGTCGTTGAGGATCTGCTGGGGGCGCTGCGGGAGACCGCGGCCTCGGGCGGCGACGGCCGGTCGCTGGCCCGCCGGGTCGCCCAGATCCTCGCCGTCGTGATAGGCGAGCCGGTGGCGTGTGCCGTCGCCGGTCCGGTCAGCGGGGGAGTGGCCGTCCTGGTCAGCGGCCCGGCGTTCGCGGCGGTGACCGGCGCGGCCGGTGAGATCCAGCTCGCCGGACGTGACGCGCTCACCTGGTCCGACCGTTTGGTTCCCGGCCCGGTGACCCGGGTGGAGCTGAGCCTGCCCGACGCCGGGGCCGCGCACCCGCTGTCCCGGCTGGACGCCGGAGTGATCGTCGCGGGCGGCGTCTGGTGCGACCTGACGGAGGCGGGGGCAGCCCCGCAGGCCATGCCGCGGATGGAGCCCGCCGCGTCACAGGCCCAGCAGGCGCCCCGGATGGAGCCCGTGGCCCCCGCGCCCACCCCGATGCCCGCGCCACCCGAGCGGCCGACCTCCCCCGAGTGGTCGGCCCTCCCGGAGGGCGCCCCGCCGGCGCCCTACCCCCTGGGCCCGGCCGAGCCCTATCCGATGGGCCCGGCGGATCCCTATCCGCCGGTCACCGCCCCGCCGCCGATGGAGCCGCAGCCGCAGCCGCAGGCGTGGCACTCCGAGCCGATCCCCGCGGCCTCTCCGCAGGGGCCGATGCCCTCCACCGGACCGGCCCCCGCGATGGTCCACCATGAAGAGGTCCGTCACGAGAACATCGACACGGCCAGGGCCAGCGGGATGGGCGGGGATCCCGTCGACGTCCGCGACCAGCCGTTCGAGTACGAGTTGCTGACGCCTGGCGGTTCACAGTCCGGGGCCGAGTCTCCGGCGCCCGCGCCGAACTCCGGGGCCGAACCCGAGGCGCGGCCGCTGGTCTACGGGGTCGACTGCAAGAACGACCACTTCAATGACCCTCGCGTGCCCTACTGCGCGGTCTGCGGTATCGCGCTGGTCCAGCGCACCCTCGTTCCCTACAAGGGGCCGCGCCCGCCGCTGGGGGTCCTGCTCCTGGACGACGGCCTCACGCTGCGGCTCGACACCGACTATCTGGTGGGCCGCGACCCCGAACGGGCACCCGAGGTGGCCGACGGCTCTGTGCGCCCGGCCAAGGTCACCAGCCCCGACGGCTCGGTCTCCCGCCGGCATCTGCGGGTGGCGCTGGACGGCTGGGACGTCAACCTGGTCGATCTGGGATCTGTCAACGGCACCCAGATCCAGCCGCCCGGTGACCCCAACTTCTACGACATCCCGCCGAACGAGCCGGTTACGATCATGCCCGGCACCACCGTGCGGATCGGTGTCTCGCGCACCATGCGCTACGAGTCACACCGCAACCGCTGAGAACGCCTTTCGCCGTCCTGGCGGTTTCCGGGCGGTACGGCCATGGCCGTACCGCCCGGCGTGTTCTCGGGGTCCTTTCGCCGTGGCGCGCGCGTGTCAGGTCAG
>NZ_JBEOZN010000189.1:0-15240 GCF_040298085.1 Streptosporangium sp. NPDC001681
CCTTGACGAGCTCGGCCCCGATCTTCTCCCACGGGTCCTCGAGCTCGATCTCCTTGGCGATGGAGACACCATCGTTGGTGATGGTGGGGGCGCCCCACTTCTTCTCCAGCACGACATTGCGGCCCTTGGGCCCCAGGGTCACCTTGACGGCGTCGGCGAGCTGGTTCATGCCGCGCTCGAGAGCGCGCCGGGCGTCCTCGTCGAACGCGATCATCTTCGAAGCCATTCTCTCTCCTGCTCTTGATCGGGGCTTGCCGGGACGGCGCCCGCGACGGACGGCCTGCCGGGCAGATGGACGACCTGCCCGGCGGACCTCGTCGTCCCGGCACACGCCCTTGTGGTTGGCACTCTCCAGGTGTGAGTGCCAGGCGTCCCGCCGCACTCTATCCAAAACTTGCGTGTCACGCACCTAGTGCGCAGCACGCAGTATCGGATAGGGTTGACCCATGAACGACGACGCGCCGGACCTTCGGTCGCGCAACAGGCAGGCCACCCGGGAGGCGATCAGCCACGCCGCGCTGCGCCTGGCCATCGAGCAGGGCCCTCACGGGCTGGCCCTGGTGCGCGTCCATGACATCGCCACGGCCGCGGGCGTCTCCCCCCGCACCTACAACAACTACTTCTCCAGCAGGGCGGAGGCGATCTGCGCCTTCCAGGCCGACCAATCCACGCGCGCGGGGCAGGCGCTGCGCTCCCGGCCCGCCGGCGAACCGCTGGACCAGGCCGTCATCGCGGCCGTGATCGAGCTCTACACCAACCCCGAGCCCGACAGGGCCGGCCTGCGCATGATCATGTCGACGCCCGAGCTGGAGGGCGAGGCGCTGAAGGCGTTCACCATGGCGGAGGGCCCGCTCGCCGAGGCGATCGCGGCGCGCACCGGCACCGACCCCGGACGCGACCTGTTCCCCGCCGTCACGGCCGCCGCGATCGCCGGCGCCATCCGCGTGGCGGGGCGGCACTGGCTCGAACCCGGCAACCCCGAATCCTTCGCCACCACCCTGCGCCACGCCCTGACCTGTGTCTTCCCCACCGCGCCACCCCAAGGCCCACAGGATCAGTGACCAGCACGCGCAGGCCCGGCATGTGAGATATCGCCCATCGGTCAGCCGGGCGTCGGCGTGGGACATGCAGACCTCCGGATGTGGTGAAGACAGGCGTCTCCCCCACATCCGGAGGTCTGCGTATTGATCAACTACCAGCTACGGTGTGTCACCGGCCTGATGGCTGAGTACACCTAGCGCAGCTCGCGCTTGAGGATCTTGCCGGTCGCCGTCATCGGCAGGCTCTCGCGGAACTCGATGATCCGCGGGTACTTGTAGGCCGCCATGTTCTCCTTGCACCAGACGACGAGCTCGTCCTCGCTCACCGTCGCGCCCGGCGCCGGGATGACGTAAGCCTTGACCTCCTCGCCATGCGAGTCGTGGGGCACACCGACCACCGCCACCAGCGAGACCGCCGGGTGCGTCATCAGCACCTCCTCCAGCTCGCGCGGGTAGACGTTGAAGCCGCCCCGGATGATCATGTCCTTCGTGCGGTCGATGATGGCGTAGTAGCCGTCTTCGTCGCGAGTGGCGATGTCACCGGTGCGGAACCAGCCGCCCCGCATGACCTCCTCGGTGGCCTCGGGCCGCCCGTAGTAGCCCTTCATGACGTTGTGCCCGCGGATGGCGATCTCGCCGGGGCCCTCGCCCTCGATGGTGTTCCAGCCGTCGTCCACCAGCCGCATCTGCACGCCCCAGATGGGGAAGCCGATGGTGCCGGGCCTGGTGGGCCGCCCGAGCTGGTTGAAGCTGGCCACCGGGGAGGTCTCCGACAGGCCGTAGCCCTCCAGGATCGGGATGCCGAAGGTGCCCTCGAAGTCCTTGAGCACCTCGATCGGGCAGGAGGCCCCACCCGCCACCGCCACCCGCAGCGTCGAGGGCGCCTCGGCCCCATCGGCGTGGATCTTCGACAGCAGCGCCCAGAACATCGTCGGCACCCCGGCGAACATCGTCACCTTCTCCCTGCGCATGAGCTCCAGCGCCTCGCCGGGCTCGAAGCGCGGCTGGAGCACGAGGGTAGCGCGACGGCGCACGCTCACATTCATGACTGCGGTCTGGCCGAAGGAGTGGAAGAGCGGCAGCACGGCGAATGAGACGTCGCCCTCGGGGTCGGTGGGGAACATCTCGTCGCTGACGATGGTGTTGGTCAGCATGTTCATGTGGGTCAGCACGGCGCCCTTGGGCTGACCGGTGGTACCGGAGGTGTAGAGGATGGCCGCGGTGTCGTCCGGCTCGGTCTGCACCGTCTCGAACTCCCCGGACATGCCGCCCAGCGCCGCCCAGAACGATTCGCCGTGCTCCGACTCGGTGGCCAGCGGTGTGGCGGGCAGGACGAAGAAGAGCTCGCAGCCCTCGGCGGCGTCGAAGGCCTCCCGCCCGCGCACGCCCATGGGCAGCTCGGAGCCCTCGAAGCAGAAGAGCGCCTTGGCGTCGCTGTCGGTCAGGTGGTAGGCGATCTCGCGCGGCTGCAGCAGCACGTTGAGCGGGACCACGGTCGCCCCGGCCTTGAGGATGCCGAAGTAGACGAAGGGGAAGTAGGGCAGGTTCGGGCAGAGCAGTGCGACCTTGTCGCCCTTGCCGATCCCCCTGGCCGTCAGGAGGTTGGCCACCTGGTTCGCGATGGAGTTCACCATGGAGTACGGCAGACGCAGGTCGCCGAAGACCAGGGCGGTGCGGTCTGGAGCATTGCGGGCGCTGTCTTCCAGAATGATCGACAGATTGAGCATCGCGACCTTTTCCTCGGGGGTTCGAATACCTGCCCTGGCTGCGTCTCGGGAGACGTTCGTACGTCCCAAGGATGCGGCGCCGATGCGGTCAGGGCTTGTACGAACGTGTCGATTCAGGGCAGCCAGTCGATGGCGGCGGCCAGCGTGGAGGGGGCGGTCCCGAAGTTGTGCCTGAAGACCCGGGTGAAATGTGACCCGTCGGTGAATCCGGCGCTGTGGGCGGCCATCGTCAACGTCTCTCCTGCGGCTACCAGCCTGATCGCATGCTGAATGCGCTGCCAGCGCACATAGGGTCGCAGTGGAATCCCCACCTGTGCGCTGAACAGATGCGCCAACCGGCTTGGAGACAGGTGCACCGCGGCCGCAACCACGCCAAGGCGCACCGGCCCCTCGATCAGGAGAGTGGGGATCACGGCTATCGCCATCTCCACCGCCGGGTGAATCGGGATTTCTTCGGCACTACGTTGGCCCGTCCAGTCCTCGACGATCTTCAGGGCGGCCGCGGCCTCGACGGAGTGTTCGTGGCCGTTCGAGGGTTTCGTGAACGTGAGCGGCGCCGCCACCTGGCGGTGCCTCGGGCTCGGGCCGGCCTGCGTGAGGTGAGGGAAGGGCGGACCCCAGGTCGAGGCGTTGACCCCCGCACCCGAATGGGTGAGAAGGGAACGGCCTGGCGAACTGCCGGGTTCGAGTTGAGCCAGCAGGGCCCCGCGAGCTCCCGTGAGTATGGCGTGGCCGGTGTCGGGGGGAATGACCGCGGTCCGGGTGGTCAGCCGCCGGCCATGAACGTCGGCCACGGTGAAGGGCTCTGCGGAGACGATCAGGTGGACCGCATGGTGTGCGTGCAGCTGGGTCGTACCGATGGTTCCGCCGTACAGCAGGACGCCAGGGCGGAGTAAACACCAGCCGCGCCAGAGATGCGACATCACGCCTCCTTCTCCGGATGAGTTCGTCTCAACCTCTGATCGTCGCGGCGGAAGCCCTTTTCGTGAAGGTGCCGATCTCGGACTCCGCTGCGCCGGCCAGGAGTTCCGGCATCTTTGGTCATACGTTCGGCCTGCCCGGTGCGCCAGGAACGGCTTCAGGTGGAAGGCGCCAGGTCGCGGCGGCGCAGGAACGCCAGCCCCGCCGCCGTCAAGGCTCCCGCCACCACGGTCAGTCCAAGCAGCGGCACCACCGGTGACGAGGCGCCGCCCAGCAGCATCGCCGGTACATGCACGAACGGCGACAGCTCCAGGACGAATCCGCCGACCAGCTTGAACTCCGCCAGCAGGTCCACAAGCAGGAAGAGGCCGAGCACGGTCCAGCTCACGGCGGTCGCCAGCCGGGGCAGCACGCCGAACAGCAGCGTCGTGATCCCGACCACGGTCCAGACAGCGGGGAGGTAGGCCAGCGTGGCCGCGGTGACGCGGGCCATGTCGCCGTCGTAGCTGAGACCCGCCGCCGCACCCAGCGCGGCCAGCAGCAGCGCGGGGCCCGCGATGGCGAACGTCAGGTGGCTCAACCCCCAACGCAGCCGGTCGACCGGGGTGGACAGCAACAGCTCCGCCCGGCCCGCCGCCTCCTCCCCACGGGCCCGTAGCGCCGACACCAGCGCCGCTGCGGCGACGAGCTGGCTGAGCACGTACATCACGAAGGTGAAGAACACATCCGAGATGCGGGCGTCGGCGCCGCCGACGGTCGCGGCCAGCTCCCGGAACTGCGGCGTGTCCAACTGGGTGTCCAGCCCGCGCGCCGCCACGCCGAGCAGCGCGCCCATCAGGCCGAAACCGATCGCGAAGCCCGCGAGCGTGCCCCGGTGCAGGCGAGCGGCCAGGCCGAACGAGCCCGACAGCGCCCCGGCAGCGGGTCCGGGGCGAGCGGGAACCAGGCCGCCGGCCACGTCACGCCGCGTGGACAACGCGAACGCGGCCGCGGCCAGAGCGGCGACGAACACCGCGATCAGCCCCAGCACCCACCACTGATCGCCGGCGTAGGGCTTGGTCAGCCGGACCCAGCCGAACGGCGACAGCCACGCCAGCCATGGGATGCCGCCGGCGTCGGCCAGCGAACGCAGCGCGAACAGCAGGCCGCCGGTGGCGATCGCGATGCCGCGTGCTGTACCGGATGCGGCGGTGAGCTGCGCGGTGACGGCGGCCACGGCCGTGAACGCCCAGCCGCCCGCGGTGATGGAGAGCCCGAACAGCAGGGAGGAGCCCGCGGGCAGGCCGTTGCCGACCAGGGCGGGTACCGCCAGCAGGCCCAGCAGCAGGTTGGCGGTGAGCACGACCGCGAGTGCGGCGGCCAGCGGGGCGTGGCGGCCGACGACGCCCGAGGAAAGCAGCTCCCGCCGGCCGGTCTCCTCCTCGCCCCTGGTGTGCCTGATCATCACCAGGATGCTGATCAGCCCGCCGATCAGCGCGAGGGACGAGCCGAGCGTCCAGGCGGTCAGGCCACCGACGCTCGCGTCGTAGATGGGGCCGCGGGTGGCCAACTGCGCGGGATTGCTCATTGAGGCCGCCGCGAAGGAGTCGCGGGCGGCCTGGTCGGTGTACAGGGCCGTGGTGGAGGAGGCGATGCCGGCCGGCAGCACCGCGCTGATCGCGATCCACACCAGGAGCGGCACGCGATCCCTGCGCACGATGAGCCGGATCAGTGTCCAGGTGCCGGTCATCTCGTGGCTCCCTCGTAGTGGCGCAGGAACAGCTCCTCCAGCGTCGGCGGGTGGGTGGTGAGCGTGCGCACGCCGGCCCGGGCCAGTTCGGCGAGCACCGGCGTGAGCGCGTCGCCGTCCACCTGGCAGCGCAACCGGGTGCCGTCCACGGCGAGGTCGTGCACGCCGGACAGCGTGGCCAGGCCGGGCGCGGGCCCGATCAGCTCGGCTCTCACCGAGGTACGGGTGAGATGACGCAGGTCGGCCAGGCTGCCGGATTCGACGGTACGGCCGGCGCGGATGATGCTCACGCGGTCGCACAACGCCTCCACCTCCGACAAGATGTGGCTGGACAGCAGCACGGTGCGGCCGCTGCGCTTCTCTTGCAGGACGCACTCGTTGAAGAGCGTCTCCATCAGCGGGTCCAGGCCTGAGGTCGGCTCGTCGAGCACCAGCAACTCCACGTCGGAGGCGAAAGCGGCCACCAGCGCCACCTTCTGCCGGTTGCCTTTGGAGTAGGTGCGGCACTTCTTGCGCGGGTCGAGCTCGAAGCGCTCCAGCAGCTCGGCGCGTCGCCCGGGGTCGAGGCCCCCGCGTACCCTGCCCAGCAGGTCGATGACCTCGCCGCCGGTCAGCGACGGCCACAGCGTGACGTCGCCGGGCACGTAGGCAAGTCTTCGGTGCAGTTCTGTGGCGTCCTGCCAGGGATCGCCGCCGAGTAACTCGACCCGGCCGCCGTCGGCGCGCATCTGGCCAAGCAGGATACGGATCGTGGTGGTTTTACCCGCGCCGTTGGGGCCGAGGAAGCCGTGCACCTCGCCCGTCTTGACGGTGAGGTCGAGCCCGGCCAGGGCCCTGGTCTGGCCGAAGGTCTTGATCAGGCCGTCCGTGCGCACTGCGGCGTTCACTGTTGTCCCTCGAACTTCTCCAGGCCCGTCCGCGCCTGCTCGAACAGTTCGCGGCCGAGGAATTCCGGTCTGATCAGGTCGAGCTGGGCCTTGCCGACGCGCAGCGCGCCCTGCGGGGCGTAAAGGTCCGTGCCGAGCGCACGGGAGACATGCTCGTGCAGCACGGTGATGCCCAGCTTCATCGCCGTCAGCACGGTCGCGCGGGCGCGGTGGTCGGCCTCGGAGTGGTCGCCGCGGGCCAGATTGTCCTCTGTCACGCTCACGAGCTCGTCGAACATGGCGGCGGCTCCGGGCGAGCCGTCCACGAGCGCCCGGCCGAGGTATTTCATCAGCGGCGGCGCGGTCCGATGGACGGTCTCGATGAATTCCGGCCTTTCCAGGTTGCCTCCGGTGACGCCCACGCCGACCTGCTCGCGAACATAACTGAGGACATAGGCGTCGCAAGCCTGTCTCAGCTCCTCCTTGGTGCCGAAATGGTGCTGCACCAGACCGGGCGAGACGCCGGCCGCTTCGGCGATCCCGCGGATCGTGGTGGCCTTGACTCCCTGCTCGGCGAACAAGGCCATCGCGACATCGCGGATGCGGGCGCGCGCCGTCAGATCCCCTTCAGATATTGGTCGCATGTCCGGCATGCTATACCTATGTATTGGAAGCCGGTCAAGTGTACAGTTCGGCGCGCGGCGGACATCGTCGTCGCGGCCTACGAAGCCGGTGAGCCGGCCGAGCGGCCCCGCCCGGTCGGTGTCCTCGCCCGGCTCGCCGAGGCGCGCCCGCCGCAGACGACCAAGCACCTGCAGTCCCTTGAGCGCACCGGCCGGCGCCGCGTCCACGCGCTCCAACCCGGTCCCCCTCGGTGGCGGCGCGGCTCTCCACGGTCCATGACGGGCCGGGCGAAGTCCAGCACGCCGACGTCCCCCGGAGAACCGGCTCGACCACCTGGCGCTGTGAGAAACCACAGCCCTGGCGAGCGGCATCCATCGGCCCCGGGCTCACCCGCATGTCCCAGGCGTGCGGGTGTGGCGGCGGACCGCGTCGAGGAGCTGGTCGATGTCATCGGCACTGTGGGAGAAGGCGGTGACGAACCGGACGATCCCCGGTTCCCAGCGGTCGTGGTAGAAGGCGTAGCCCTCGGCGAGGAGTCCTTCGGTGACCTGCCGGGGCAGGCGGCAGAAGAGGATGTTGGCCTGCGGCGTGGCCAGAAGGCCGGTGCCGGGGATGGCCTTGAGGCCGTCGCCGAGCCGGGTGGCCATCGCGTTGGCCTGGCGGGCGTTGCGCAGCCACAGGCCGTCGGTGAGGTACGCGTCGATCTGGGCCGCGTGAAAGCGCATCTTGGAGGCGAGCTGGCCGGCGCGCTTGGCGCGGAAGGCGAGCTCGGTGGCGAGCGCGGGGTCGAAGGAGACGATGGCGTCGGCGGTCATCGCGCCGTTCTTGGTGGCGCCGAAGGACAGGACATCGATGCCGGCCTTCCAGGTCATCTCGGCCGGGGTGGCGCCGAGATGGTCCAGGGCGTTGGCAAAGCGCGCGCCGTCCATGTGGACGCGCAGTCCTGCGTCCTTGGCGATGGCGGACAGGCGGCGGATCTCCTCCAGGGTGTAGACGCTGCCGCTCTCGGTGGCCTGGCTGATGCTCACCGCGGACGGCTGCACGCTGTGCACGTCATCGGCCCGGCGGCGCACCGCCGCCTGCAGCGCTTCGGGGTCGATCTTGCTGTCGGAGCCGGGGACACCGACGAGCTTGGCGCCGTTGGTGAAGAACTCCGGAGCGCCGCATTCGTCGTGGTTGATGTGGCTGTCGGGCTGAGAGAGCACGCTGCCCCACGGCGGGGTGAGGGCGGCCAGGCTCAGGCCGTTGGCGGCGGACCCGGTGGAGACCGGGAAGACATCGACGTCCCGCTCGAAGATCTCACTGAGCCTGCGGCGGGCGCTGTCGGTGAAGGGGTCTTTGCCGTACGGCAGGACCTGCCCGGCGGCCGCGTCGGCGACGGCCTGGGCTATCTGCGGGGATGCCCCGGCCATGTTGTCGCTGATGAAGGCACGGCTGGAGGGGGTGATGGCGACGGTGGTGCTCATGACTGGTCTTCCTTGGTCTCAGCTGCTGATGGGGGAGGCGAAGACGACGGTGATGTCCACCTCCTCGGCGCCGGTGCGGTAGAAGTGCGGGGCGTCCCCGGCGAAGGCGAGCATGTCGCCGGGGCCCAGATCCTGCGGGGCGTCGACGGGGCCGGCGGTGACGTGCCCGGTGGCGATGAGCAGGTGCTCGATCGTGCCGGTGGCGTGCGGGACGCCGGGCAGCTCGGTCTCGGGCGGAATGCGCAGCCGCCAGATCTCCAGGCTGTTGCCGCTGCTGATGCGGCGCAGCAGTTCCCGGGAGACCTCGCCGGGCTCGATGTCCGTGCCGGGCCGGAAGACCGGTCCGGTGTCGGCGTCACGCGCCAGCAGGTCGGCGATCGGGATGCGCAGGGCGATCGCGATCGCATCCAGGGTGTCGATCGTCGGATTGCCGTTACCGGCCTCCAGCTGCGACAGCGTGGCCTTGCTCAGCCCGGCGCGCCGGGCCATCTCCGCGGCGCTCATGCCGCGCTGCTGGCGGCGCAAGCGGATCTTCGCTCCAACCGCGGCTGCGGTACTGCTCACCGGCTGGCGGCCGGACGGCAAGGGCGTCATCAGTGGCTCCGGTGCGTTGCGGTGTAGGACACGCGGATGCGGCCCTTCTTGGCCTTCAGCGTCGGCAGCACCACTTCTGCCAGGTTGCCGAGGCTGCGCACGTGCGTGCCCCCGCACGGCGCGGCGTGCAGCGCGTCCAGGTGCACCACGCGCCGCCCGTCGGCGAGGCACCGTGCGAAGACCGGCAGATCGTCAGCGACCGCCGCCGCCGCCGCGGCGCGCAGCGCGGCGGTCACCTCCTCCCGCCCTTCCGGGTCGGTCAGCCGCGTGTCCGTCTGGGGCGCCTGGAACTCGATGCGTGCCTGACCGGGGAAATGGTTGCTGCCGACCATCTCCCACCCCTGCATCCGCCCGACCGCTTCGACGAGGTGTCCGGCCGTGTGCAGCGCAGCGTGAGCTGTCCGGGTCCGAAGGTCGATCCGGGCTCGCACCTTCTGCCCCTCGGCGAGGGGCAGAAGGCTGCCGCCCTCGGGCGCCATCGCCACGACCAGTCCCGACTCGCGGTCCCGGACCGGGATGATCTCCGTGTCCTCCAGCCACCCTCGGTCGGCGGGCTGGCCCCCGCCCTGCGGGTGGAACAGGCAGTGCTCGACGGCCGCCCATGGCGTCCCGTCCCTCTCGCCGACCGCGATCACCCGCGTATCGACCTGCTCCAGGTAGGTGTCATCGAGATAGGCGCTGACCTGTGCGCCTACCCGAAGGGTCTCGATTGAATGAACCATACGTTCACTATACCGAACTATCGAGATAGTGAACCTAGCGTTCGTTTTAGTGAACGCCCCGATCAAGGGGAGGAGATTGCGCACGCTGCTCATCCCGGAAAGTGACCACCGCCGCAGTAAATGCCGGGTTTGAGGATCGCACGCCACTCGCGGGCGGTCAGCGGCCGGCCGTCGATGCGCCGGTCGCCGGGCTCGGAGTTCTCGAGGTCCTCGATGCCGCTCACCCCCTGATCCACTGACGGGTTACCGCCAGCTTTCGCGCTGTCGCTGCAGTCCGTCGAGGATCAGGTCGAGTCCGACGTCGAACTCCTCGGTGTACGCGTAACCAGCTTTCAGGGCGCGGTCGGCGATCATCTCGGCGAGGTGCGGGAACTCGTCGCGGGGCAGCCGCTTCAGGATCGAGCCCGCCACGTCCTCGAGGCCAACGGATGACGTGAAGGGCAGGCTGAGCTCCTGGAGCGTGAACCCGTAGATGTAGCTGTCCAGCACCGAGAACGCGTGTGCCGCGCCGGCGATCGAGAAGCCGCCCGCTCGCAGGCAGCCGATTGCCGCGTTGTGATGGCGCAGCGTCGCGTGGCCGGGGTTCGTCCGTGAGTCCATCAGTCGGATCGCCCACGGGTGGCGGATCAGTGCGCCGCGCATCGAGACTGCCCGCCGTCGCATCGCGGCCCGCCAGTCGACGTCGTCCGGCGGGAGCTCGATCTCGCCGAAGACGAGGTCGACCATGCCGTCGAGGATCAAGTCTTTGTTGCGGAAGTGGTGATACAGCGACATGGCCTCGACGCCGAGCCGCTCGGCGAGCCTGCGCATGCTCGGCACACCGGCGCCGGCCTCGTCCGCCAGCGCGACCGCAGTGCGAAGCACCATCTCCTTGCTGAGGTTGCGGCGGGGCGCAGGCGTGCCGGCTGTCTCGGTGTCCACAAGGTACTCCTGCCTGGTCTGCTTGGACGGCTTGACAACCTTACACCGCAAGGCTCTACCCTTACAGCGTAAGTGTAGAAGTGACGGCGAGCAGAGGAGAGGGTCGTGGAACCGATCGGTCTAGACGGAACCAGGAAGCCGGGCACGGGCAAGAGAGTGTGCATCGTCGGCGCGTCCGGGAAGCTCGGGCACTACATGGTGCAGCACGCATTGGACCGGGGGTACGAGGTCGTGGGCGTCTGCCGAGAGCAGAGCGTGACCAAGCTCGCCGAGTTCGAGGGACGGGTCACGGTGATCCCCGGAGCGACCGACGCTCCTGCGGTCATCGCCCGGGCGGTGAACGGATGCGACGCCGTGCTCACGGTGCTGGTGCCCTGGGGGAGGAACCACTACGCCTCCGGTACGGCCCAGGCTGTGCTCGACCACGCACGTCCGGGCGCCCGTTTGGTGTTCTCCTGCGGCTGGCACATCACCCGCGACGGGAAGGACGTGTACCCCCGGAAGTTCAAGCTGTACGCGGCCGTGTTCGGACGACTGGCGAAGCTTGCCCGTGTCGTGGACGTGGACGACCAGGTGGAGGCGTGCCGGAGGATCTTTGCCAGTGACACCCGCTGGACGGTCGTGCGTGGCAGCGACCTGGAGGAGGGCGACAGTCAGGGCCTGCCGGTGTGGAGCCGGCACGTGGGTGATCCCGTCCTCGCGAGCAACCTGACCCGCCGAGTGGACTACGCCCGTTTCATGGTCGAGGCGGTGGAGAACGACGCCCTCGTCCACGAGGCCCCGGCCATCGTCGGCCGGCTGACCCCATCGGCCCTCGCCCACGTCGGCAATCCGGCGTGAGCGTCCGGCTCGCGCGTCACGCAGGGGTCTCGCCGGGAAGCCCGGGCGAGGTACGTCCAGGAATCTTCGCCCCAGGCCGGTCCGCACAGGGCGTTGGACTCGCGGAACCGATGTTCACGAACTGGCTGTTCGCCGGAGCCGTACGAATCCCCGGATCCGACGCGCGTTCCCGCCACAGCCGGATTCGGCCGACCGGGCCCGTACCCCGAGAAAGGACCACACCGTGACCGCGCCGAAGACGCTCGCGAGGATCGCGGGATCCCTCTACCTGATCGTCGCCGGGCTCACCAGCTTCGCCGGGCTGGTGAACACGCGCATCGCCGAGCCAGGGGACGCAGCGGCCACGGCCGACAACATCGACACCTCGGCCACCCTGTTTCGCATCGGCTTCGCCAGCGAACTGGTGGGAGCCACGGCCTTCCTGTTGACGGGCATGGCCCTGTATCTGCTGCTCAAGCATGTCAACCAGATGGCTGCCGCCGCGATGGTCACCTTCGTCGCGGTCAGCGTCGCGATCCAGAGCATGAGCCTGCTCAACCAACATGCGGCGCTGACGATCGCCACCGGCCAGGTCTACACCGGCGCCTTCGGCCCGACAGGTTCCGACCAGCTGACTCTGCTGTTCGCCGGCCTGCAACGCGACGGGTACCTCATCGCCCAGACGTACTTCGGCCTGTGGCTGCTGCCGCTGGGTTACCTGGTCGTCAAGTCGGGCTACTTCCCCAAGGTGCTGGGCGTGCTGCTGGTGATCGGATGCTTCGGCCACCTCGTGGACGTGTTCGCGCGCTTCCTCGCCCCCGGCTTCGGTGCAGACATCTCACTGTTCGCCCTGACTCCTGCGGCGGTCGCGGAACTTTCGTTCATCGCATGGCTGCTGGTCAAGGCCGTGCGGGTGCCCGAACCCGACACGCGGGTCACCGCCGTCGCCCACTCCGGCCCTAGTTGAGTGCGCGGCTGACCGTTCACGGTCGGCAACTGCACCACTGAGGTACCCGGCTTCCGTGAAGAGCGGGACTATGCCACCGCTCCCGTTCGTCACCCTGGGCGGGGGCAGCGGCCGTCACGGGCGGTGGGACTGTCGAAATATGTCGCGGTAAAGTGACTTCTTTCAGGCGCTCGCTGAAAGTCGGGTCGGTTCCGCTTTCGTAAACGGAGGACATCGGTGATGTTCGACGATCTCGGCGTTCCTCTCGCGCCGCGCGGCGACGTATGCCGCGTGGTGTCGCTCGTGCCCTCGCTCACCGAGTCACTCGCCGAGACCGCCCCCGAACTACTGGTCGGCGCGACGGATTGGTGCACCCACCCGGCAGGCCTGGCGGTGCGGCGGATCGGAGGTACCAAGAACCCCGACCTGGCCGCGATCGCCGGGCTGCGGCCGGACCTCGTACTGGCCAACGAGGAGGAGAACCGCGCCGCAGACCTGGAGGCGCTGCGCTCGGCCGGGGTGGCGGTCTGGGTGACCAGGATCCGCACCCTGGAAGAGGCCTTCGCCTCCCTGCGGCGGATGCTCACGATCGCCTGTGCCCTGCCCGAGCCGGATTGGCTCACCGCCGCGGAGCGAGCGTGGTCGGCTCCGCCGGTCGGCGAGGCGCGGAGGGCGGTGATCCCCATCTGGCGTAAACCCTGGATGGTCCTCGGCCGCGACACCTTCGCGGGCGATGTGCTGCTCAAGCTGGGCATTCACAACCTCTACGTCGACCATCCCGAGCGCTACCCGAAGATCGCTCTGGCCGAACTGCTGGCGGCGGGCGCCGACCTCGTCGTCCTGCCCGACGAGCCCTACCGTTTCACCGAACGCGACGGTCCCGGCTTCTTCCCCTCAATACCGGCCGCGCTGGTCAGTGGCCGGCACCTGACCTGGTACGGACCGTCCCTGCTCCAGGCTCCCGGAGTGCTGAGGGCCGCTCTGAATTCACAATGAGCCGGAACACCGCGGATAGACCATGACACCGCGCCCGCCCTCTGGGCGGACGCGGCGGGAACGGGAGCCGTCTAGGCGATGGAGCGGATGGAGCCGGTCCAGAGGCCGACGGTCTTCTGGTAGACCGTGTACAACTCACCGTCGAAGTACGGCGAGACGCCGGTGTCGTACCGGTTGTCGCCATCGGTGTCGGAAACGCTGATCGTGATGCCGTTGAGATAGCCGGTGCGGCTGTCGTTCGTGTACTGGGTCAGCCACGAGGAGCCGAGAGAGCCTTCACCGGTGAACGGGGAGTCCACCCCGATGGGCCGGTCCGCGGGGAGGCCCGTGACCTTCATCGCGAACATCGATCTTCAGGTTGGCAGCCTCGTCGGCGAGCCAGAACCTCGCGACCTGCTGAGCCGTCGGCACCGTGGGAGCCAACGGGACCACCAGCACACTCGCGGCCTGTGCCGGTCCGGCGACGACGGTGGAACCCAACACGCTCAAGCCGATACCCAACGCGATCAGTGCACGCCTCAAGTGCGGTACGTGATTGGCTCCGATCCTGGTCAGGTCAACGGGATGCGATGGCCTTGCGCGCCGCGTATTGCGCGGGGTGTCTGAGGGGATTTCTTCTCCCCCACCCTGCCCTTCCCGAAACCGGGGACGCTGCCCCAGATCTCCAGGCACGCCCTTCGGCAGTGGCCTCAGACGCCGGCCGGGCTGCTTGTGGGCTCACGCCTTTCAGGAAGGGGCGGGGTGGGGAAAAGGCCCGTCCACCCCGCCGCGCGGATATGTGTTCCGCGACCACCACAAGCCAGACATCCGGGGCGTATGCCCCGGCGTAGGAGCATGTCGCATGTCCAGTGAATTCTTTATCCCGGCCCCGGAGGGGCAAGTCCCCAGCGCCGAAGGGTATTTCGGTGCGTTCGGCGGCAAGTTCATCCCGGAGGTCCTGGTCGCCACCGTGGACGAAGTCGCCGTCGAGTACGAGAAGGCCAAGGCCGACCCCGCGTTCGTCGCGGAGTTCGAGGATCTGCTCGTCAACTACACCGGGCGCCCGAGTGCGCTCGCCGGAGCCCTCGAAGTCGGCAAGGAGCTCGGTAAGGACGGGCTGATCATCGTCAACCTGTCCGGGCGCGGCGACAAGGACATGGACACGGCCGCTCGTTACTTCGGGCTGCACGACGCCGCCGAAGGGGAGTCGAAGTGAGTGGCAACATCCAGCTGTTGAGCGACACCCTCGCCCAGGCCAGGTCCGAGGGCCGCGCCGCGCTCATCGTCTACTTCCCGGCCGGCTTCCCGACCGTCGACGGTGGCATCGAGGCGGTCAAGGCGGTCCTCGAATCCGGCGCGGACGTCGTCGAGGTCGGCCTGCCGCACAGCGACCCGGTACTCGACGGGCCGGTCGTCCAGACCGCCGACGACATCGCCCTGCGCGGCGGCCTCAAGATCGCCGACGTGATGCGCACCGTCCGCGAGGCACACGCCGCCACGGGCAAGCCCATCCTGGTGATGACGTACTGGAACCCGATCGACCGCTACGGCATCGAACGCTTCACCACCGAGCTCGCCGAGGCCGGCGGCGCGGGCTGCATCCTGTCCGACCTGCCCGTCCAGGAATCCGCGACCTGGCGCGAGCACGCCGAGAAGCAAGGCCTGGCCACTGTCTTCGTCGTCGCGCCGAGCAGCAAGGACGAGCGGCTGAAGGAGATCACCGCGGCCGGCCCGGGATTCGTGTACGCCGCCTCGCTGATGGGGGTCACCGGCACCCGCGCCTCCGTCGGAGAGGCCGCGGTGGGGGGGGGGGGGGGGGGGCCCCGCGCCGCCCCCCACAACCCCCCCACCCCCAACAAATAAAAAAACAAAAAAAAAAAAAAAAAAAAG
>NZ_JBEOZN010000190.1:0-15106 GCF_040298085.1 Streptosporangium sp. NPDC001681
GCCCGGAACGTGTTCCGGGCAGGAGGGAGCGGGCCGTGGTGCTCCTTGCCCCGGCCGACCCGGCGACCGATCTCCGTGTCGTGAGCCGGGGTCCGCCGCCGTCGCCCGGTCAGGTCCCGCTCCCTCCGTGACACGCGGGGGAGCGCCGGCCGAACGCGCAGGCCCACCGGCACGGCACCCCCCGCCCCCCGGATGGAGCGGTGAAGCACGGATGGCCGCTCCGGACGAAAGGAGTTCACGTGGCCGTCTCGCGTCGGAGGTTCATTACCTCCGTGGTGCCCGGGTCCGCTCTCGCCGCGGTGTCGTCGTCGCAGCTACTGTCCGCGCTGAGCAGCGCGGCCCGCGCCGACAGCCCCGTCGGGGACGTGGTCGGGAAGATCACCGTCGGTTACCAGGGCTGGTTCGCCTGCAAGGGTGACAGCGCCCCGATCAACGGCTGGTGGCACTGGAGCGCCAACATGAGCCAGAGCCCCTCCCCCTCCAACACCACCATCGCCGCCTGGCCCGACATGCGCGAATACACCAACACCTACCCCACCGCGTACGCCAACCTCAACAACGGCCGGCCCGCCACCCTGTTCTCCTCCTACGACCAGCAGACCGTCGACACCCACTTCCGCTGGATGCGCGAGAACAACATCGACACCGCCGCCCTGCAACGCTTCAATCCCATGGGCGGCGAAGGCCCCACCCGAGACGCCATGGCCACCAAAGTCCGCGCCGCCGCCGAGGCCAACGGCCGCAAGTACTACATCATGTACGACGTCTCCGACTGGACCAACATGCAGCCGGAGATCAAAACCGACTGGCTCAACAAAATGAGAGCCCACACCACCTCACCGGCGTACGCCATGCAGAACGGCAAACCCGTCGTCGGCATCTGGGGATTCGGCTTCAACGACCCCCAACGCCCCTGGGGGCCGGCCCCCTGCCTGGAGGTCGTCAACTGGTTCAAGAACCAGGGCTGCTACGTCATGGGCGGCGTGCCCACCCACTGGCGCCGCGGCGTCGAAGACTCCCGCCCCGGCTTCCTGGACGTCTACCACGCCTTCCACATGATCTCCCCCTGGATGGTCGGCCGTATCGGCACCATCGCCGACGTCGACCACTTCTACACCAACGTCAACCTCCCCGACCAAGCCGACTGCGACGCCCACGGCATCGACTACCAGCCCTGCGTCCTGCCTGGAGACGTCACCAGCCGCCAGCGCCGCCACGGCGACTTCATGTGGCGCCAGTTCTACAACATGGTCCGCGTCGGCGCCCAGGGCATCTACATCTCCATGTTCGACGAGTACAACGAGGGCAACCAGATCGCCAAAACCGCCGAAACCCTCGCGAGCGTCCCGGCGAACTCCGGCATGCTCGCCCTCGACGAGGACGGTACCGCCTGCTCGGCCGACTACTACCTGCGCCTGACCGGCGACGGCGGCAGAATGCTCAAGGGCCAGATCGCCCTCACCGCCACCCGCCCCACCCCACCCGTGGTCTCCGGCGGGGGCGGCGACACCACCAACCTGGCGCGGGGCAAGGCGGTGACGGCGAGCAGCCACAACATGAACTTCATCCCGCAGAACGCGGTCGACGGTGATCCGAACACCTACTGGGAGAGCGCGAGCAACGCGTTCCCGCAGTGGATCCGGGTCGACCTGGGGGCGGCGGTGTCGGTCGGCAGGGTGGTGCTGAAGCTGCCGCCGTCGGCGGCGTGGCAGGCCCGCACGCAGACGCTGTCGGTGCAGGGCAGCGTCGACGGGGCGTCGTTCACGACGCTCGCGGGGTCGGCGGGCCACTCCTTCAACCCGGCCTCGGGCAACACGGTGACGATCACGTTCCCCGCCGCCTCCACCCGCTACGTCCAGCTGACCTTCGCCGGCAACACCGGCTGGCCGGCCGCACAGCTGGGCGAACTGGAGGTGTACGGGCCGGCCACCGGCGGCGACACGCAGCCGCCGAGCACACCGGGCAACCTCACCGTGACCGCGAAGACGGCCACCAGCGTGTCGCTGTCGTGGTCGGCCTCCACCGACAACGTGGGGGTGGCCGGCTACCAGGTGCGCCGCGACGGCACCGTCGTGGCCACCGTGCAGGGCACCACGCACACGGTGACCGGGCTGAGCCCCGCGACGGCGTACGGCTTCACCGTCACCGCCTACGACGCGGTACCCAACGTCTCGCCCCCGTCGAACACCGTGACCGTGACCACGGACGCCGCCCCCAACGTCAACCTGGCGCGGGGCAAGGCGACGTCGGAGAGCGGCCACACGCAGAACCTCGGCTCGGCGAACGTGGTCGACGGTGACGCGAACAGCTACTGGGAGAGCCCGAACAACGCGTTCCCGCAGTGGATCCAGGTCGACCTGGGGGCGGCGGTGTCGGTCGGCAGGGTGGTGCTGAAGCTGCCGCCGTCGGCGGCGTGGCAGACCCGCACGCAGACGCTGTCGGTGCAGGGCAGCGTCAACGGGGCGTCGTTCACGACGCTCGCGGGGTCGGCGGGCCACTCCTTCAACCCGGCCTCCGGCAACACGGTGACGATCACGTTCCCCGCGACGTCCACCCGGTACGTCCGGTTGGACGTCACCGGCAACACCGGCTGGCCGGCCGCGCAGCTGTCCGAGTTCGAGGTCTACCCGGCCTGACACCTTGGGACCGGGTTCCGGGACGGCACGTCGCGTGCCTCCCGGGACCCGGCCCCGCCGCCGTGGCCGCATCGGCCAGGCGGGTGCGGACCGCTCAGCGCAGCTCGCGCTTGAGGATCTTGCCCGTCGCGGTCATCGGCAGCGCGTCACGGAACTCGATGATCCGCGGATACTTGTACGCGGCCATGTTCTCCTTACCCCAGGCGATGAGCTCGTCCTCGGTGATCGTCGCGCCGGGGGTGCGGATGACGTACGCCTTGACCTCCTCGCCGTGCGAGTCGTGGGCGACTCCGACCACCGCGGCGAGGGAGACCTCCGGATGGGTGATCAGGACCTCTTCGAGCTCGCGCGGGTAGACATTGAAGCCACCGCGGATGATCATGTCCTTGGCCCGGTCGACGATGGCGTAGTAACCGTCCGCGTCGCGGGTGGCGATGTCGCCGGTGCGGAACCAGCCGTCCCTCATGACCTCGGCGGTCGCCTCGGGCCGGTTGTAGTAGCCCTTCATCACGTTGTGGCCGCGGATCGCGATCTCGCCGGGGCCCTCACCCTCGATCGTCTTCCAGTCGCCGTCGACCAGCTTCATCTCCACACCCCAGATCGGCGTGCCGATCGTGCCGGGCTTGGTGGGCCTGCCCAACTGGTTGAAGCTGGCCACCGGGGAGGTCTCCGACAGGCCGTACCCCTCCAGGATCCCGACCCCGAAGGTCTGCTCGAAGTCCCTGAGCACCTCGACGGGTGAGGACGCACCGCCGGCCACCGCGACCCTGAGCGAGGTGGGCACCTCGTCACCCTCGGCGTGGATCTTCGTCAGCATGGCCCAGTACATGGTCGGCACGCCCGCGAACAGCGTGATGTTCTCGGCGCGCATCAGCTCCAGGGCGGGTCCCGGCTCGAAGCGCGGCACGAGCACGATGGTCGCCTGGCGCCGGAAACCGGCGTTCATGATGACGGTCTGCCCGAAGGAGTGGAAGAGCGGCAGCGCCGCCAGGTAGGCGTCGCCGCCCTCGGTGCGGGGGAACATCTCATCGGAGACCATGGCGTTGAGCAGCATGTTCTGATGGCTGAGCTCAGCGCCCTTGGGGTGGCCGGTGGTGCCGCTGGTGTAGAGGATCACGGCGGTGTCGTCGGGTGCGGTCTGCACGGTCTCGAACTCGCCGGACACGCCGTCGAGCGCCGCCCAGAGCGTCTCGCCGTACTCGGACTCGGTGGCGAACGCGGCGGCGGGCAGCACGAAGAAGTGCTCCGCCGACGATTCCTCGAAGCCCGCCTTGCCCCGCTCGCCGAGCGGCAGCTCGGGAGTGCCCTCGAAGCAGAACAGTGCCTTGGCCTGGGAGTCGTCCAGGTGGTAGGCGATCTCCCTGGACTGCAGCAGCACGTTGAGCGGCACGACCGTGGCACCGGTCTTGAGAATGCCGTAGTAGACGAAGGGGAAGTACGGCAGGTTGGGGCAGGCCAGCGCGACCTTGTCGCCCTTCCCGACTCCCCTGGAGACCAGTAGGTTGGCAACCTGGTTCGCGATGGTATTGACCAGGGAGTACGGCAGCCGCAGGTCACCGAAGACCAGTGCGGCGCGGTCGGGGTTCTCCCGGGCGCTGTCCTCCAGTGCGATCGACAGGTTGAGCATCGTGCGTCCTCCTCCGAGCGGGCTCTGACTCGCCCATATTGGCAGTCCCTAGATACCTACTGGTAGGTAACTTTGGTTACAAATTGACGGGCAAACCATGGGGGAGTAAGTAGATAAGAGCCCGCTACGGGGAGGCGAGCTGACCGTCTGTGCGAGGAGGGGTCAGTGAGCGTGGAGTACGACTACGTCATCGTGGGCGCGGGGTCGGCGGGGTGCGTGCTGGCCAACCGTCTCTCCGCGGACCCGGGCACGAGGGTCGTCCTCATCGAGGCGGGCGGTTCCGACAAGAGGCTCGAGGTCCGGATGCCGGCCGGCTTCGCCAAGCTGTTCAAGACCGAACACGACTGGAACTTCACCACCGCCAGGCAGCCCGAGCTCTCCGGCAGGGAGCTCTACTGGCCGCGCGGCCGGATGCTCGGCGGTTCCTCCTCGATGAACGCCCAGATGTGGGTACGCGGGCACCGCGCGGACTACGACGGCTGGGGCGTGCCCGGCTGGTCCTACGACGAGGTCCTGCCCTACTTCCACCGGATCGAGCGCCGCGCCGGCTCCAACCACGGCGGTGTGTACGGCACGGAGGGCCCGATCCACATCTCGGAGCTGCGCTCCCCGAACCGCGCCACCGCGCTCTTCCTGCGGGCCTGCGAGGAGCTGGGCATCGCCCGCCTGGAGGAGCTCAACGGCCCCTCCAACGAGGGCTGCTCGCCGACGCCCGTCACCCAGCACCGGGGACGCCGCTGGAGCTCCGCCGACGCCTATCTCGGACCCGCGGCCAAGCGGCCCAACCTCACGGTGCTGACCTCCTCGCAGGTGAGCCGGGTGCTCATCGAGGACGGGCGGGCGACCGGCGTGGAGTGCGGTGGTGACGGTGCTGGGGGCACCGTGGTGCGGGCGCGCAGGGAGGTCGTGCTGTCGGCGGGGGCGATCGGCTCCCCGCACCTGCTGATGCTGTCGGGTCTCGGCCCGGCCGACGAGCTGCGGGCCGCCGGCGTCCAGCCGGTCCACGAACTTCCCGAGGTCGGCGCCAACCTCCAGGACCACCTGGCCTCGGGTGTCGTCCTGCACTGCCCCGAGCCGATCACGCTCGCCGGCGCCGAGTCGGCGGGCAACCTGCTCCGCTTCCTGGTCGGCCGCCGGGGCATGCTCACCTCCAACGTCGGTGAGGCCGTGGCGTTCATCCGCACCTCTCCCGAGGAGCGTGCTCCCGACATCGAGCTGATCTTCGCTCCGGGCCCCTTCGTCAACCACGGCCTCACCCCGCCGCCCGGCCACGGCCTGACCATCGCCTCGATCCTGCTCCAGCCCGAGAGCCGCGGCCGCGTCTCGCTGGACGGCCGCGACGTCGTGATCGATCCCGGCTACCTGACGGCGGAGGCCGACGTCCGGCGGCAGGTGGCCGGGCTGCGGAAGGCCGGGGAACTGTTCGCCACCGAGGCGCTCCGGCCGCTCGCGGGGCCCCCGATGGACCCGTACTGGGGGGCGAGGAGCACCGAGGAGCTCGTCCGCTGGATCCGCGAGCGTAGCGAGACCCTCTACCACCCGGTCGGCACCTGTCGGATGGGTGAGGATCCCGAGTCGGTGGTGGACCCCGCCCTGAGGGTCCGCGGGATCGCGGGTCTGCGGGTGGTCGACGCCTCTGTCATGCCGGTCATCAACCGAGGGCATACCCACGCGCCCACCGTCATGATCGCCGAGAGGGCCGCCGACCTCATCGCCGCAGACCGCTAAGGGTGCCGACTATAAGCAGACAAAGTGTGCTATGGCTCACACTTGACGTAAGTAAGTACTTGCATGAATCTAGGGCAATGACCGTGAACATGGCGGATATCGACCTGTCGGAGATTCCGTTCTGGGGGCTTCCCCAGCGGGAGCGCATGGAGGCATTCCGGCGTCTCCGCGCGCTGGACCGGCCGGTGTTCACGAAGGAGAACAAGATCCCCTTTATCGGGCACGGGGCCGGCTACTACGCCCTGGTGCGGCACGCCGACGTCTCCGAGGCCAGCAGGAACGCCGGGGTGTTCAGCAGCGAGCCGACCGCCAACAGCATCGCCGACATGCCCCGCTGGCTGGCGGTGTACTTCGGCTCGATGATCAACATGGACGACCCCCGGCACGCCAGACTCCGCCGCATCGTCTCCAGGGCCTTCACCCCCAGGGTCCTGGCGAAGATGGAGGAGGACCTGCAGCGGGCGGCGACCCGGATCGTGGACGAGGCGATCGCCGAGGGGCCGGGTGACTTCGTCACCCAGGTGGCCGCCCGGCTGCCCGTCGAGGTCATCTGCGACATGATGGGCATCCCCCCGGAGTTCCATCACCGGGTCCTGCGCGCGACCAACATCATCCTGGGCAACGCCGACTCCGAGTACACCGGGATCGATCCCGGGTTGAACCGCTGGAACGTGGCCCGGGGCCTGGTCAAGCTACTGGCCGCCGGGCGCGAGCTGAACAGGCTGGCGGCCAGGCTCGGCCGCGAGCGCCGGGGCGCCTCCACGGGCGACCTGACCAGCATGCTGGTCAACGGCGATGAGCACCTCACCCCGCAGGAGCTCGGCTCGTTCTTCATCCTGCTGGTGGTCGCCGGAAGCGAGACCACCCGCAACGCCATCTCGCATGGCCTCAAGCTGCTCACCGACAATCCCGGGCAGCGCGAACTGCTCGTCGGCGACTTCGAAAAGCACATTCCCGGCGCGGTGGAGGAGATCATCCGTTACTCCACCCCGGTCATCCAGTTCCGCCGTACGGTCACTCGCGACCACGAGATGAACGGGCAGCAGTACCGCAAGGGCGACAAGGTCCTGCTCTTCTACAACTCCGCCAACCGCGACGAGAGCGTCTTCACCGATCCCGACGCCTTCGACATCACCCGCCAGCCCAACCCGCACGTGGGCTTCGGCGGCCCCGGCCCCCACTACTGCCTGGGCGCCCACCTGGCCCGCCGGGAGGTCACGGTGATGTTCCGCGAGCTGTTCACCCGCCTGCCCGAGATCCGTTCGGCCGGTGAGCCCTCCTATCTGCTCTCCAACTTCATCAACGGGGTCAAGCACCTGCCGTACACGACCTGACCGCCGGCGCCGGGCGAGGGGTTGGGGCGATCACCGCCGCGTCGGCCAAGCGAATGCTAGGTTCCGCCTCATGGGCATCAGCACCGTCACCGCCAATGGCGTCGAGTTCGCGTACCTGTCGGCGGGGGAGGGGCCGCTCGCACTCTGCCTGCACGGGTTCCCCGACACCGCGCACACCTGGCGGCACCTGCTGCCCGAGCTCGCCGGGCGTGGCTACCGCGCGGTCGCGCCGTTCATGCGCGGCTACGCGCCCACCTCGATCCCCGCCGACGGCGCCTACGAGGGCGGGGCGCTGGTCGCCGACGCCTGCGCGCTGCACGAGGCGCTCGGCGGCGACGGCGACGCGGTGCTCATCGGCCACGACTGGGGCGCCTTCCCCGTCTACGGCGCCACCGCCTTCGCCCCGGAGCGCTGGCGCAGGGCGGTCGCGATGGCGGTGCCCCCGATGGGCGCGATGCTGGCTGCCTTCCTCGACTACGAGCAGCTCAAACGGTCGTTCTACATCTTCCTCTTCCAGACCGGGCTCGCCGAGGCCGCCCTGTCGCGGGACGGATTCATCGAGGGGCTGTGGCGCGACTGGTCGCCGGGCTACGACGCGGCCGAGGACGTCGCGTTCGTACGGCGCGCCCTGGGCTCCCCGGAGAATCTCGCCGCCGCGATCGGCTACTACCGGGCGATGCTCGGCACGGTGGCACCCACCGGCCGCTACACCGCCGAGCAGTCCGCGACCGGCGGGCAGGTTCCGATCCTCTACCTGCACGGGGTCCGTGACGGCTGCCTGGGAATGGAGCAGGTCGATCAGGCCGCGGCCTTCCTTCCGCCGGGCTCCAGGGTGGAGCATGTTCTCCAGGCAGGGCACTTCCTGCATCTGGAACGGCCCAGGGAAGTCAACGACATCGTTCTCGACTGGTTGCGCTGAGGATCCTGTGGCAGGATCGGTAAAACCGAATAGGATTCTAGTGGAGGCTGGTGTGACGGTTTCACTCGCGGACATCGACCTGTCGGACATCGCTTTCTGGGAGCGTCCGATGGCCGAGCGGGAGGCCGCCTTCGCGGTGCTCCGCGCGCAGCCGGGCCCGATCCTGTTCGCCGAGCCGGTGATCTCCTTCATGCCTCCCGGCCCCGGTTACTACGCCCTGGTCCGGCACGCGGACATCACCGAGGCCAGCCGCCACCCCGAGATCTTCTCCTCGGGCCGGGGGGCGACGTCCATCCAGGACCTCGGCCCCGACTTCAGCGAGTACTTCGGCTCGATGATCAGCATGGACGATCCCCGGCACGCGAGGCTCCGCCGGATCGTCTCCCGGGCGTTCACCCCGAAGATGGTCAAGCAGTTCGAGGCCGACGTCGAGGCGACCGCCGTGCGGATCGTGGACGAGCTGATCGCCCGGGGGCCCGGCTGTGACTTCGTGACCGAGGTGGCCGCCAAGCTGCCCCTGAAGATCATCTGCGACATGATGGGTATCGGCCCCGAGCACTACCAGACGGTCTTCGACGCCACGAGCATCATCCTGTCGGGCGGCGACCCCGAGTTCATCGCCGACATCAGCCTCGCGGCCGAGTCGCTTCTCGGTGCGGGGCAGCGGCTCCAGGACCTCGTCGTCTCCCTGGCCGCCGAGGGCGGAGAGAACCTCACCACCTCTCTGACCAGTGCCAACATCGACGGCGAGAGGCTGACGATGCAGGAGCTCGGTTCGTTCTTCATCCTGCTGGTGGTGGCGGGCAACGAGACCACCCGCAACGCCATCTCGCACGGCCTGCACCTGTTCACCGAGAACCCCGACCAGCGGGCCCTGCTGCTCGAGGACCTCGACGGGCGCCTGCCCGGCGCCGTCGAGGAGATCGTCCGCCTCGCCTCGCCCGTCGCCTGGATGCGCCGCAGCCTCACCCGCGACCACGAGATGAACGGTCACCTCTACCGCGAGGGCGAGAAGGTCCTGCTCTACTACTGGGCGGCCAACCGTGACGAGAGCGTCTTCACCGACCCGCACCGCTTCGACATCCTGCGCACCGAGGGCCCGCACGTCGGTTTCGGCGGACCAGGGCCGCACTTCTGCCTCGGTGCCCACCTGGCCCGCCGCGAGATCACCGTGATGTTCCGCGAGCTGTTCACCCGCCTGCCCGCGATCCGCTCGGTCGGTGAGCCCGACCGCCTGCGATCCAGCTTCATCAACGGAATCAAGCACCTCGACTGCGACTTCTGAGGTCCTGCCGCCCCCGCCGATGGTGATGGGCGAAACGAGACCGCCGGCGGGACGGCGGGCCCGGGCGACTCCAGCCCGGTCAGAACATGGAGTGCGCCCGCTGCGCCGTTCGAACCGGCGAGGTCACCGCCCCGGCACGCGGATCGACTTGAAGACCGTGTTGATGTCGGGGAGCAGTTCCTTCCTGCTGTCCGGCACCGACATGTAGACGATCGCCGGCAGGTCGGCGCCGGTGCTCACGGCCGCCACGACCATGGTCGTCTTCGAACCGCCAGAGGTGATCTCGTACGCGGCGAGCTGGCCGGGCAGGCCGTTCACGGACAGGGCCTGCTGGGCGGTCTTGCGGGCGGTGTTGTCCTCGGGGAAGAACCGCTTACGACCGGTGGAGGCCACCGCGTTGATCACCGGGGCGAGGTTCTCCGGCGAGGTGTACTTGCTCTTCAAACGAGGCGAGAGCGGGCCCGACATCAGCTGCGCGTACTGGGTTTTGCCCGTGGAGTCCGTACCGGCGGGGAGGTACTGGCGGGTTGTGAAGCCGTAGGTGGTGGGCACGCTGGGGCGCTGGTCCTGCCGCCACGGGGCACCGAGCTGGGCCAGGGTGATCCCCGCCGGCTGGTCGGTGAGCGTACCGGCCACCGGCGAGGGGTCGCCGGTGAATCGGGGCAGGCGACCGATGGCGGCGGGCTTGGTGGTCTTCTGGGGAGCCGCCGAGGGCTTGGGTTCGGCGATCTCCTCCTCGGCGGAGGCCAGCGGCCCGGCCAGGAACGCCCAGAGCACCGCGCCGACCAGCGCGATGATCACAGAGCCGGCCAGCGCGAAGATCCAGACGGGCCGCCCCCGATCCTCAAGCTCGTCCTCGTCCTCGATGGCCTGGTAGTTGTCGCCGAAGACCGTGTTCCACAGCTCCTGCTGGCGCTCGGGCGGAGGGGTCTTCGGACCGCTGATCTGGCCGGCGGTGACGAACGGCTTGTTCGGGTCGGAGGGGTCGCGGCTCAGGTGATGGCCGGGCTGCCCAGGATGCGCCGGCTGTCCCGGCTGGGGCTGTGGCGGCTGGGGGCCGGCTCCGGGGTGAACGGGAGTTCCCTGGGGCGAGGGGGCCTGGGAGGCCGCCGCCGCGTTCGCCGCGGCCATGGCCCACATGGCGGGGTTGTCCGGCACGCCGTAGCTGCGCCGCGCGTTTCCGGCGCCGTTTCCACCGACCCCGTCAGGGGGGACGGTGCCCGCGGAGGCGTCGCCGAAGTGAGCGGCGGGGCCCTCGGCGGGAGGACCGGCCCAGGAGGAGGGGAACGTCGAGGTCTGTGCCTCGGCGAAACCCTGGTTGCCCATGGGGGGAGCGGGCGGCCAGGTGGCGCCGGACGCCGGAGGGGCGGGCGGCCAGCCGGCGTTCTCCGCCGGCGGAGTGGGCGGCCACACGCTGTTCTCCACCGGCTGAGCCGGAGGGCGGCCGGAGGCGTCGCGCGGCGGTGCGGCCTGCCACGCCTCACTCCCGCCGGGAGCCTGCTGCCCGCGCGCGTCCCCCTGCGTGCCTGACGGGTGTGTCCGGCCGTCGTTCTGCGGGGTGGACGCCTGCGCCCAGCCGTCGTGCGAGGGTGCGGTGGCCTGCGCCCAGCCGCTGCCGCCCGGGGAGGCCTGGCCTCGAGGGTCCGACTGGGGAGTGGGGATGGATTGTGGCCACCCGTTGCCGGGAGAGGACGGATCGTGGTCGCCGGCGCCGCCCTGTGGGCCGGACGTCTGTGACCAGCCGCCGCCCTGTGACGAGGTGGGCTGCGGCCACCCGTTGCCGGGGGAGGTCTGGTGCGGGTCACCGCCGCCCTGTGGGCCGGACGCCTGTGCCCAGTTGTCGTTCCGCGGGCTGAAAGCCTGCCCCCAACTGTCGTTCTGCGGGCTCGAGGCCTGTGCCCAGCCATCGCCGGGGGAGGTCTGCGCCCAGCTGTCGTTCTGCGGGGTCGACGCCTGTGCCCAGCCGTTGTTCTGCGGGTCGGAGGTCTGTGCCCAGCTGTCGTTCTGCGGAGCCAATGCCTGTGCCCAACCATCGTTCTGCGGGGCCGGCGCCTGCGCCCAGCCGTCGTTCTGGGGAGCCACGGCCTGTGCCCAGCCGTCGTTCTGCGGGGCCGACGCCTGTGCCCAGCCGTTGTTCTGCGGGTCGGAGGTCTGTGCCCAGCCGCCGCCCGGGGAGGTCTGGCCGGGCGAACCGGCCTGCGGGTCGGAGACGCGCTGCCCCCCGCCGGGCGAGGTCTGCCAGGAGCCGTTGCCGTTCTGCGGCTCCTCCTGCGGGCGGGGGAGCCGGGGGCCGGTGCCAAGAGGGTCGTTCGTCCACGAGGGTGACGGTTCGGCAGCCTCCGGCCATGCCGGAGGCAGGTGGGACTGGCTGGACTGCTCCGAGGCCATGCTTTCCTTACCTCCCGCGTGGGTGCCCGAATTAGGCGTATTGGGCATGATCTCACGTGAGACGGGGGGGCTCGCAGGGAAACTGGAGAACGCCCCTCTGAACTGGAGTCCGGTTGGGTCGGTCGGTGGGTCCTGCATGGGCAGGCCGACCTCCAACGGATCCGGGCCCCGCCCCGGCTCTACTGAATGTGCCACGGTGAAAAGAGTAAACGCGAAGGACGTACGAGGTCACAACAGGTGCATAGCCATCGGGTCTCGTTCGCTCCGGAGAGTGCGGAGATCCTCATTCTGCCGACCCGCTCGGACGGCTGTCTCCTGTTCGCCGTGATCGGGCCTGTTTCCCCAGGCCACGAATATGCCTTGCGGGCTGCGATAGTCTTGCTCTATGCGTGCCGCGAGCCTGCTTACCGGGCCGCATCGGCCTCTCCGCCCCTGAGCGCCCTGCCGATGCGGCCGCCCTCCGCGTGAGCGGGGGGTTTTTGCATTGGGCCAGGCGGGTCAGACCATCCACGCAGACATACCCGAGGGAAAATCGACGTGAGCGAGCGAGCCGACATGCAGAGCGACGAGCAGCACTATGACCCGCAGGCCCTGCAGGTCAAGTGGCAGCGCCGGTGGGAGGAACTGGACCCCTTCCGGGCCTCCGACGACCCCGCCGACCCGCGTGAGCGGCGCTACATGCTCGACATGTTCCCCTACCCCTCGGGCGACCTGCACATGGGACACGCAGAGGTTTTCGCCATCGGTGACGTCGTATCCCGCTACTGGGTGCAGCGCGGCTACAACGTGTTGCACCCCATCGGCTGGGACTCCTTCGGCCTGCCCGCGGAGAACGCCGCGATCAAGCGCGATGCCCACCCCGCCGAGTGGACCTACGCCAACATCGAGACCCAGGCCAACTCCTTCAAGCGCTACGCGATCTCCTTCGACTGGTCCAGCCGCCTGCACACCAGCGACGCCGAGTACTACAAATGGACCCAGTGGCTGTTCATCCGCTTCTTCGAGCGCGGCCTGGCCTACCGTAAGGGCGGCCTGGTCAACTGGTGCCCCAACGACCAGACCGTGCTGGCCAACGAGCAGGTCAAGGACGGCAGGTGTGAGCGCTGCGGTGCCGAGGTCGTCCGTCGTGAGTTGACCCAGTGGTACTTCAAGATCACTGACTACGCGGACCGGCTGCTGGACGACATGGCCCAACTGGAGGGGGGCTGGCCCGAGCGCGTGCTGACCATGCAGCGCAACTGGATCGGCCGATCCGAGGGTGCCGACGTCAACTTCGTGATCGAGGGCCGTGACGAGCCGGTCACCGTCTACACCACCCGTCCCGACACCCTGTACGGCGCCACCTTCTTCGTGGTCGCCCCGGACGCGCCGCTGGCCGAGGAGATCGTCGCCGATGACCGGCGCGAGGCGTTCGAGGCCTACCGGGCCGACGTGTCCAAGCTGTCCGACATCGACCGGCTGTCCACCGAGAAGGAGAAGACCGGCGTCTTCCTGGGCCGGTACGCGATCAACCCGGTCAACGGGGAGCGCATGCCGATCTGGGCGGCCGACTACGTGCTGTCCGACTACGGTCATGGCGCGATCATGGCCGTGCCCGCACACGACCAGCGCGACCTGGACTTCGCCCGCGCCTTCGACCTGCCGGTACGGGTCGTCGTACACACCGGCCTGGCCGACCCCGGTGAGACCGGCATCGCCACCGCCGGTGACGGTGCGATGGTCAACTCCGGCCCGCTGGACGGCCTGACCAAGGCCGACGCGATCCGGAAGATCATCGAGGTGCTGAGCGAGCGGGGCACCGGCCGCTTCACGGTCAACTTCCGGCTGCGCGACTGGCTGCTGTCCCGCCAGCGCTTCTGGGGCTGCCCGATCCCGATCATCCACTGCGCCGACTGTGGCGAGGTCCCCGTCCCCGACGACCAGTTGCCCGTCACCCTGCCCGACCTGCGGGGTGAGGCCCTGGCACCCAAGGGGGTCTCCCCGCTGGCCTCGGCCGAAGACTGGGTCAACGTCTCCTGTCCCAAGTGCGGCGGCCCGGCCAGGCGCGACACCGACACGATGGACACCTTCGTCGACTCCTCGTGGTACTTCCTGCGCTATGTCAACCCCTCCTACGAGGACGGCCCGTTCGACGTCGAGGGCGTCCGCAGGTGGGGCCCGATCGACCAGTACGTCGGGGGTGTCGAGCACGCCGTGCTGCACCTGCTGTACGCCAGGTTCTTCACCAAGGTCCTGCACGACATGGGAATGGTCGACTTCGTCGAGCCCTTCACCCGCCTGCTGAATCAGGGGCAGGTCATCAACCAGGGCAAGGCGATGTCCAAGTCGCTGGGCAACGGCGTCGACCTGGGTGAGCAGATCGACGCCTACGGTGTCGACGCGGTCAGGCTGACCGTCGTCTTCGCCGGCCCGCCCGAGGACGACATCGACTGGGCCGACGTCTCGCCGGCCGCGTCCCAGAAGTTCCTGGCCCGGGCGTTCCGCGTGATGGCCGAGGCGGGGGCGGCCTCCGCTCCCGGCGTCGACTTCGCAGGTGGGGACCTGAACCTGCGCAAGGTCGTGCACCACACGATCGACGAGGTCACCAGGCTGGTCGACTCCCACCGCTTCAACGTCGCGGTGGCCCGGATGATGGAGCTGACGAGCGCGGCCCGCAAGGCCATCGACTCCGGGCCCGGCGCCGCCGATCCCGCGGTCAGGGAGGCCGCGGAGACGCTGGCGGTCATGCTCTCCCTGGTCGCGCCGTACGCGGCCGAGGAGGGCTGGGAGCGGCTGGGACACAGCGGCTCGGTCGCGGTCGCGGGCTGGCCGGCGGTGGACCCGGCGCTGCTCGTCCAGGACTCCGTCACCTGCGTCGTCCAGGTCGCGGGCAAGGTGCGCGACCGGCTGGAGGTCTCTCCGGAGATCTCCGAGGCGGACCTGAAGGCGCTGGCGCTGGCGTCGGAGAAGGTCCAGGCGTTCCTGCCCGGTGGCGCGCCGCGTAAGGTCATCGTGCGCGCGCCCAAGCTGGTCAACATCGTCCCGTAGACGTTCGAGAGGGGCGCGCGTCCAACGTGCGCCCCCGAACGTTCATGGGCCGGCCGACGTTCGGCTCATCCGGCTCCGGCACTGCCCGCCGCTCGTCGTACCGTCATCCGAAAACACGCCGGGCGGGCGGGCCCCCCCCCCCCGGGGGGGGGGGGGCCCCCC
>NZ_JBEOZN010000191.1:0-15063 GCF_040298085.1 Streptosporangium sp. NPDC001681
CGGAGGAGGGAGCCGCAGCGTGCTGCGGTGACCGACGACAACGCGGCGAGGCGCCGCCTGACCGACCGCAGTAGGCAAAAGATCCGCAGGACAGGACCTAGCCCCCTGCCCTCTGGATCTTTTGCCCACCTCGGTCACGGGCGCCATCTGACCCGCGGGACAGGATCTAGGCTCCGATGGCGTGCACGCCGCCGTCGACATGGACGATCTCACCGGTCGTGGCGGGGAACCAGTCCGACAACAGGGCGACACACGCCTTGGCCGCCGGAATCGGGTCGTTGATGTCCCAGCCGATCGGGGCTTTGGCGGGCCAGCTGTCCTCGAACTCGCCGAAGCCGGGGATGCTCTTGGCGGCCATGGTCCGGAGCGGACCCGCCGCGACAAGGTTGACCCGGATGCCGTGCTTGCCCAGATCGCGGGCCAGGTAGCGGGAGCAGGACTCCAGGCCGGCCTTGGCCACCCCCATCCAGTCGTACACCGGCCAGGCCTTGGTGGCGTCGAAGTCGAGGCCGACGATCGCGCCGCCCTCCTTCATGAGCGGGAGCGCGGCCACCGCGAGCGACTTGAACGAGTAGGTGGAGACCTGGACGGCGGTCGCCACGTCCTCCCACGAGGTGTTCAGGAAGTTGCCGCCCAGGGCGGTCTGGGGGGCGAACCCGATGGCGTGCACCACGCCGTCCAGGCCACCGAGGTGTTCGCCGACCCGGTCGGCCAGGGAGTCGAGGTGCTCGGTGCTGGTGACGTCGAGTTCCAGCACCGGCGGCGGCTCCGGCAGGCGCTTGGCGATGCGCTCGACCAGGCTGAGCCGGCCGAAACCGGTGAGCACGATCTGGGCGCCCTCCTGCTGGGCCAGTTTGGCCACCGAGAAGGCGATGGAGGAGTCGGTGAGCACCCCGGTGACGAGAAGCCGCTTGCCTTCGAGAATTCCCACGTCAGTGCCCCATTCCAAGGCCGCCGTCAACGGGGATGACAGCCCCCGTGATGTAGGCGGCGTCCTCGCCGGCCAGGAATCTGACCACGCGTGCGATCTCCTCAGGGCTGGCATAGCGGCCCAGGGGGATGTTCTTCCTGATCTGCTCTTGGTACGACTCGTCGAGCTCGGCCGTCATGTCGGTCTCCACGAAACCGGGGGCGACCACGTTGACCGTGATGTTGCGCGAGCCCAGCTCCCTGGCCGCCGACCGAGCGAAACCGATCATCCCGGCCTTGGAGGCGGCGTAGTTGCTCTGCCCCGCGGAGCCGAGCATGGCCACCACCGAGGAGATCAGCACGATCCGCCCGCGCTTGAGCCGCAGCATGCCGCGGGTGGCGCGCTTGGCGACCCGGTAGGCGCCGGTCAGGTTGGCGTCGATGACATCGGTGAAGGTCTCCTCCTTCATCATCGGCAGCAGCGTGTCCTTGGCGATGCCCGCGTTGGCGACGAGCACCTCGACCGGGCCGTACTCGGCCTCGACCTTCGCGAACGCGGCGTCCACGTCGGCCGTGCTGGTCACGTCGCAGCGCACGCCGAACAGCCCCTCGGGGGGCTGTCCGGAACGGTAGGTCACGGCGACGGCGTCGCCGGCCTGGGCGAGTTCGCGGGCGATCGCGAGGCCGATGCCGCGATTGCCGCCGGTTACGAGAACAGATCGAGCCATGCTCAGACGGTATCGGCTACTTGGGGGTAACCCTCTTGTCCGGGAAGGACAAGATCACGGGGTTAGGATCGTTGACATGCGCCAGATCGACTCCGACTTTCTCGCCCTGCCGCTGCGGCGGCTGGCGGACGCGGCCCTGCAACGCGCCCGGGACCTGGGCGCCGAGCACGCCGACTTCCGGCTGGAACGCATCCGCGGAGAGACCGTACGCCTGTCCGACGCCGCACTTGAGGGCTCCATCGACGCCGACACCCTCGGCTATGCCGTGCGGGTCGTCAAGAACGGCACCTGGGGCTTCGCCGGAGGCATCGAGCTCACCCCCGAGGCGGCCGTCCGCGTCGCCGAACAGGCGGTGGAGGTGGCGCTCGTCTCGGCGGCGATCAACCGCGAGCCCGTCGAGCTGGCGCCCGAGCCGGTTCACTCCGACGTCACCTGGGTCTCCTCCTACGAACTCGACCCGTTCGAGGTGCCGATGCGCGACAAGGCGGAATTGCTCGCCGACTGGTCGCGCGGCCTGCTGACAGATCCCAGGGTGGACCACGTCCAGGCGTCGCTGATGCAGGTCAAGGAGCAGAAGTTCTACGCCGACACGGCGGGGACCTCCACCACGCAGCAGCGGGTGCGCGTCCACCCCCAGCTGGAGGCGATGAGGGTGCTGGACGGCCGCTTCGACTCGATGCGGACGCTCGCCCCGCCCGCGGGCCGGGGGTACGAGTACCTCACCGGCACCGGCTGGGACTTCCCCGGCGAGCTGGCGCGCGTTCCCGAACTCCTTGAAGAGAAGCTCAAGGCCCCCTCCGTCGAGGCAGGCCCCTACGACCTGGTGATCGACCCGTCGAACCTGTGGCTGACGATCCACGAGTCGGTCGGGCACGCCACCGAACTCGACCGCGCCCTCGGCTACGAGGCGGCGTACGCCGGGACGAGCTTCGCCACCTTCGACCAGCTCGGCAAGCTGGTGTACGGCTCGCAGGTGATGAACGTGGTCGGCGACCGCACCGTCGAGCACGGCCTGGCCACGATCGGCTACGACGACGAGGGCGTGGCGACCAGGGAGTTCGACATCGTCTCCGGCGGCGTACTGGTCGGCTACCAGCTCGACCGGCGGATGGCGCTGCTGAAGGGCCTGGGCGCTTCCAACGGCTGCGCCTTCGCCGACTCCCCCGGCAACACCCCGATCCAGCGCATGGCGAACGTGTCGCTGCGACCGGCGCCCGACGGTCCCACCACCGAGGAGCTGATCTCCGGCGTCGACCGGGGCATCTACGTGGTGGGCGACAAGAGCTGGTCCATCGACATGCAGCGTTACAATTTCCAGTTCACCGGCCAGCGGTTTTATCTGATCAAGAACGGCAGGCTCGCCGGGCAGTTGCGCGACGTCGCCTACCAGGCCACGACCACCGACTTCTGGCGGTCGATGGCGGCGGTCGGCGGGCCGCAGACGTACGTGCTCGGCGGGGCGTTCAACTGCGGCAAGGGGCAACCGGGCCAGGTCGCCCCGGTCAGCCACGGTTGCCCGTCGGCGCTCTTCCGCGGCGTGCGCGTCCTCAACACCGCCCAGGAGAGTGGCAGTTGAGCGCGTACGGCGAGCGGGCGGACGAAGGCGGCGGCCGGGCGAGCCGGCAGGAGAGGAGCGGGATGAGCCCCCAGGAGATGATCGAGAAGGCTCTTGAGCTCTCCACGGCCGACGAGGTCGTTGTGATCGTGGACGAGGGGTCGAGCGCCAACCTGCGTTTCGCGGGCAACACCCTCACCACCAACGGTGTGTCCCGCTCCGCGCAGCTCACCGTGATCTCGATCGTGGGGCGGGGGGTGGGCGTGGTGTCACGGGCGGCGGTCCGCCCCGACCAGCTCGACGACGTCGTGGCGGCCGCCGACCACTCCGCGGAAGACGCCCAGCCGTCCGAGGACGCCCGGCCGCTGCTGGAAGGCACCCGCGCCGACGGCTGGGACCACCCGGCCGAGCCGACCTCGATAGGGGTGTTCGGCGCCTTCGCCCCCGCCCTGGGCGAGGCCTTCACCGCGGCCGAGGCGAGCGGGCGCAGGCTGTACGGGTTCGCCGAGCACACGGTCACGACGACCTTCGTGGGCACCTCCACGGGCACCAGGCTGCGGCACACCCAGCCCACCGGCCGCCTGGAGCTCAACGCCAAGTCCTTGGACATGAAGCGCTCGGCATGGACGGGCGTGTCCACCCGCGACTTCTCCGACGTCGACGTGGCGGCTCTGGACGCCACGCTGGCCCGGCGGCTCGAGTGGGCGAAGAACCGTGTCGACCTGCCCGCGGGCCGGTACGAGACGCTGCTGCCGCCGACGGCCGTGGCCGATCTGATGATCTACCTGTACTGGACGGCCGGGGCCCGCGACGCCCTGGAGGGACGCACCGTCTTCTCCAGACCCGGCGGCGGCACCCGCGTCGGCGAGGTCCTCTCCGAGTCGCCGATCCGCCTGTACGGTGACCCCGCCGAGCCGGGCATCGAGTGCCCGCCGTTCCTGGTGGCGCACGCCTCCAGCCGGGAGAGCTCGGTGTTCGACAACGGGCTGCCGCTGGCGGCCACCGACTGGATCTCCGACGGCAGACTGGCCAACCTGCTGCAGACCCGGCACTCCGCCGAACTGACCGGCCTGCCGGTGACCCCGGCCATCGACAACCTGATCATGCGAGGCCCCGGGGGCGGCCGGTCGCTGGAGGAGATGATCGCCTCCACCGAGCGCGGCCTGCTGCTCACCTGCCTGTGGTACATCCGCGAGGTCGACCCGCAGACGCTGCTGCTGACCGGCCTGACCCGCGACGGCGTCTACCTGGTGGAGAACGGCGAGGTCGTGGGCGAGGTGAACAACTTCCGCTTCAACGAGAGCCCGGTGGACCTGCTCCGCCGCCTCACCGAGGTCGGCGCCTCCGAGCAGACCCTGCCGCGCGAGTGGAGCGACTACTTCAACCGCGCGATCATGCCGGCGATCCGGGTGCCCGATTTCAACATGTCGACGGTCAGCCAGGCCAGCTAGGCCCTGCCTGGCAGACCGTGCCGCGACGAGGAGGGGGCCTCCACCGGGGGCCCGCCACGGGCGGGCTCAGTCGTCCTCCAGCCGGAATCCGACCTTCATCCCGACCTGGAAGTGCCCGACCTCCCCCTCCTCGATGTGCCCTCTGATCTCGGTCACCTCGAACCAGTCGAGGTGACGCAGGGTCTGGGAGGCGCGGCGGACCCCGTTGCGCACGGCCGCCTCGATGCTCTCCCCCGAAGTGCCGACTATCTCGGTCACCCGGTACGTTCGATCTGTCATCTCATGCTTCTTCCCGGAAAGCGATGATTACATGACCGTTCGCCACCAGCCGATATGAGGCCTAGATTGGGAATCGTGAAGGGATGGCACAAGCGCCCGGTGGTTCATCAGGTGACGGATGCCCAGCCCTCCCTGAGTGCCGACATCGGCAAGCGCGAGAAGAGCTACTTCATCAAGATGGGGATCCGGCTGATCTGCCTGATCCTTGCCTTCACCGTGCCCGCTCCGCTACCTGTCCGACTACTGCTCTTCGCCGGTGCGATCTTTTTACCATACATTGCCGTGATCGGGGCCAACGCGCCGCCACGTGGGGTGACGGGAGCCCCTGACGTGGAAGATTCCGGACAGAGCGAGATTCCACGCCACCGACGCGAGATCGGGTCGTGACTAAGTCTTGACGCACTCTAAGGGTTGTAGGTGTACGCTTTAGCCAAGTGCCCTGGTCCCCCGTCGGGGCACTGGTGCCGGCGTTCCGGGCCCCCGTCGGAACGCCGATGAAGCGACGCCGGGTGGTTTGCCCCCGTAACCACCCGGCGTCGCCCTTTTCTTATGGCTTTTACTTGTTCTCGCCTTTTCTCTGATGTTATTTCTCACCCTGTGTATCGGTTGTCTGCTCCCAGTTACGCGCCAGTGCGGTCAGCCTTTCCACGACATCCGGCGGCGCCGTGCCCGCCCCCAGCGCCACGCCGAGCAGATAGGCCGTCAGCGGCGCGGCCGGCCGGGCCACCCCGTGCGCGACCTCCTTTGTCAGGTCGAGCACCTCGTCACGATCGACTGTCGCGGGATCGATGCCCAACTCCCGGCAGACCAGCGCGGTCCACTCCGTCAGCACGTTCAACTCTCACTCCTTCTCAGCGGTAGCGCCCGCCTGGGCCCGCGCCCGCTGTAGATCGTCCATGGTGTCGCAATCGAACCACGGCCGCCCGGCGAGATGAAGCGTGACCGGGTCGAGCGGGGCCAGCAGCCCGTGCAGCGACCGTCCCTCGTAGCGGGCGAGCGCCCGCCTCAGGCTCGTCGTATGCCAGACCCCGGCGAGCCACTGCTCGCGGCCACCGTCGTCGACGAGCACCGCTCCCGCCCGTGCCCCCTCCGCGTACGCCACCGTCCCCGCGCCTGCCGCGTCCAGTAGCGCGGACACGTGCTCGGCGGTCAGGAACGGAAGGTCGGCGGCGAGCAGCACCACCCACGGCGCGGTCACCTCGGCCAGCCCCGCCCGCAGCGCCGGAACGGGGCCGCCTCCGGGTGGATCCTCACGGCGGAAGATCGCGCCTGGCAGCCCGGGGCGGGGCGGCCCGACAATGACCAGCCTGCCGGCGCCGGGCACGGCGGCGGCCACCGACTCGACCAGCGGGCGACCCGAGACGTGCAGGGCGGGCTTGTCCCGGCCGCCGAGCCGTCTCGCGAGACCGCCCGCCAGGACGCAGGCGTCGTGGCGGGCGGTCATCCGCCGATGGCGGACATCGGGCGGGACGGCTGCAGGAAGGCCGGGTCGTCGATGCCGTGACCGGCCTTCTTGATCCGGACCGCGGACCGCCAGCGCTCGACGATCTCGTCGTCGCTCGCCCCCGAGCGCATCGCGCTCCTCAGGTCGGACTCGTCGGTGGCGAACAGGCAGTTGCGGATCTGGCCGTCGGCGGTGAGCCGCACCCGATCGCACGCACCGCAGAACGGGCGGGTGACCGAGCCGATGACGCCGACCCTGGCCGGGCCGCCCTCGACGAGGAACAGTTCCGCAGGAGCGCTACCGCGTTCCACCGGGTCGGCGTCGGTCAGGTCGAAGGCGTCCTGGAGCCGGGCGAGGATCTCGTCGGCCGTGATCATGTTCTCCCGGCGCCAGCCGTGCTGGGCGTCCAGCGGCATCTGCTCGATGAACCGCAGCTCATACCCCCGTTCCAGGCAGTAGCGCAGCAGCGGCACGGCCTCGTGGTCGTTGATCCCGCGCATCAGCACGGTGTTGACCTTGACGGGACGCAGGCCGGAGGCGTGGGCCGCCTCCAGGCCCTCAAGAACGTCGGCCAGCCGGTCACGGTGGGCGAGCTTCTTGAAGGTCTCGCGGTCGAGGGTGTCGAGGGAGACGTTGACCCGGTGCAGGCCGGCGGCGGCCAGGGCGGCGGCCATCCGGCTCAGCCCGATCCCGTTGGTGGTCAGCGAGACCTGCGGGGTGGGGCCGAGCGCGGTGGTGCGGGTCACGATGTCGACCAGTTCGCGGCGGAGCAGGGGCTCGCCCCCGGTGTAGCGGACCTCGGTGATGCCCAGCCGCTCCACCCCGATGGTGACCAACCGGACGATCTCGTCGACGGTCAGCAGTTCGGGTTTGGGCAACCATTCCAGGCCCTCGGGCGGCATGCAGTAGGAACAGCGCAGGTTACAGCGGTCCGTGAGGGACACCCGCAGATCGGTCGCCACACGACCGAACAAATCCTGCAACACGGGGCGCCACCTCCCAGTCGGTCATCTATTAAGCAGGGGGCCAGCCTATGGCCGGCCCCCCACTGGACCCTAAACGGGCTTCAACCACTTCAACATCATCACGAGATGGTTGATTCCTTGGGAGATCACCAGATCTGCCTGGATGATCCGGTCCCTGAGATCCCAGCGTCCTCACGTCCCTCGGAACGACCCCGCACGCCCTGGTCGCAGACCGATCGCTCAGCCCTTGACGCAGACCAGCCGCCGCAGGTGCGCGATCACCTCGACCAGGTCGGTCCGCGCGGCTATGACCGACTGGATGTCCTTGTACGCGCCGGGGATCTCGTCGATCACCCCGGTGTCCTTGTGGCACTCGACGCCGGCGGTCTGCGCCTTGAAGTCCTCCAGGGTGAAGGTCTTCTTCGCCTTCTTCCGGCTCATCCGCCCGAAAACCAATGGGATATCACGTTGGACATGGGCAAACTGGATCTCGCAACGAAGGAGATCACAATGCCGAACCAGCCCGCACCGAACCTGGTGTCGTGGGCCAGCGAGATCGACGAGGGTACGATCACGCAGGCCGCGCGCGCCGCCCGCCTGCCGATCGTCTCCGGACACGTCGCTCTCATGCCCGACGCGCACATCGGTATCGGCGCGACGGTCGGATCGGTGATCCCCACCGAAGGGGCCATCATCCCGGCCGCCGTCGGCGTCGACATCGGCTGTGGCATGGTCGCGACCGAGACGACGCTCACCGCCGCCGACCTCCCGGACACCCTTGAGGCCCTGATGCCGCTGGTGGAGAAGCGGATCCCCGCCGGCGTCGGCAAGGGCCACGACGACCCGTCCATGGACCGCGCGCTGAGCGACCTCGGCCGTCCGCACACCGACCTGACTTCTCATCAGGAGAAGAAGGTGTCCCTGCAGTTCGGCACCCTCGGATCCGGCAACCACTTTGTCGAGGTCTGCCTCGACGAGCGTGACCGGGTCTGGACGGTGCTGCACTCGGGCTCGCGCGGCATCGGCAACCTGCTCGCGACCAAGCACATCGTCGACGCCAAGAAGGCGATGAAGAAGCAGGCGATCGGCCTGGAGGACCCGGACCTGGCCTACCTGGTGCAGAACACGCCGGAGTTCACCGCCTACATCGAGGACATGCTGTGGTCGCAGCACTACGCCATGGCCTCGCGTGCCCGGATGGACAAGGTGCTGAGCAACGCCCTGTTCCAGGTCGTCGGTAAGGGGCAGCGGCTCCGGACGATCAATTGCCATCACAACTTCACACAACAGGAGACGCACGACGGCAAGGACCTGTGGATCACCCGTAAGGGAGCCATCAAGGCCGACACCGGCGACGAGGGCGTGATCCCAGGCTCGATGGGGACGCGCTCGTACATCGTGCGCGGGCTCGGTAACCCGATGTCGTACAACTCCTGCTCCCATGGAGCCGGCCGCAGGATGTCGCGCACCCGGGCGAAGCGTGAGCTGACGGCCGCGTCCCTGGCCGAGGCGATGCGCGGCCGCACCTGGAACGCGAACCGCGCCGCCGCTCTGGTGGACGAGCACCCGCAGGCGTACAAGTCGATCGACCAGGTGATGGCAGACCAGAAGGACCTGGTCGCGATCCAGCACACGCTGCGTCAGGTGTTCAATTACAAGGGCTGAACCTGCACCTTCTGCGCCCCGTCGCCAATCACAGGTGGCGGGGCGCTGCCCCGTACAGCCGGCTTTCCCGTTGAGCTACAACTGACGCAGCACCCGCATGGCGTCCTTCTCGATACGCGAAAGATCGTGGAGGATGACGCCGGCCTGCTCGAGGTACCCCGCGTCGCCGCTCTCTCCGGCCTTCGCGATCAAGGTGGACACGTCCGTCCACAGGACGGCGGCATCGGCGTACAGCCTGTGACCGGCGCGGAGGTTGCCGTTGTCGATCAGCCGGGTGCACTCGTCGAGGAAGTCGCGATAAAGGGCGCGAAACAGGGCACCGCCGGTGCCGCCCTTCTCCATGAGGAGGGCGGCCTGCGGCAGGTCCCGCTGCGGCTCGCCGGCGCGTAGCAGCCATCTGGGCACCTGTTTTCCGGCCTTCTCGATGCCGCGGTGGCCCAGGTTCGCGATGGGAGCGGCGAGGAAGGCGTCGGCGCAGTCCTTGATGGCGGGGATGATCTGGTCCTGCCAGGAAAGCGGGTGAGCCGGCAGGGTGATGGTGAAGGATCGGTTCCTGGCGGTCATCGGGCCGCGTTCGGCCCGCGCCATGGCGAGGCCGGCCCGGCTGGTGCGCACCGCTCCTCCCTGCTGGTCGGTGTCCACAAGGTAGACGTCGCGCTCGTCGTAGCCGTACATGGCGACGACATGACCGCCGAAGTGCACCTTGGAGCGGAAATAGTCCAGGTGGTAGCAGTCGAGCTGGAGGCCGACCGGCCGGCCGGCGTCGATGGGGGCGGCCACGTTCTCCCACGCCTTGCGCGGTGAGGTGGTCTCCTCGGCCGTTAACGTCAGCCTCAGCCTGGCGACCAGGTTCCTGGTGAGGTCGAAAGGCTTGACGCGGCCTCCGAGAAAGGGGAACGCCATGCCCTTGCTGTCCCAATAGATGAAGGACAGGCCCGAGCCCAGCCCGAACAGCATGGGCTCGGACAGATCAAGTCCCTCATGCCGCAACAGCACCCCCAGCGCCGTCGTCTCGCAGTGGTGCATGCCGCGGGCCTCGATGTCCTTCACGATGGTCATGCGTCGCTCTCCTCATGCTGACGCGGCGAACGGTCACACCGTCCCCTTCATGATCAACCACTGGGAGTAGCATGAGGCCTCCCACAGTGGGAGAGTCCAGCCGGGACCCGTGATGCACGTCCGGCATCACCGCGACCCCCTGCACCCACGGCAGGTGTGGTCGCCGACGAGAAGTCCCCGGCCGAGGTGGCAAGGTGAGATCTCTTCCGAAGCCTTTCCGGCGGCATGTCGAGAACGCACCCGCGGCGCCGACTGCGCTGTGCACACCGACCACGATTCTCAAGGAGACCCGAACGTGGAAGCCATGAAGACGGATGCCCTGAAGGTGCCGGGCGCGACCCTGCACTACGAGATCCGCGGCACGGGCCCCGTCCTGCTGCTGATCTGCGGCGGGGTCTACGACGCCGCCGGATACGCGGCCCTGGCCGGGCAGCTCGCCGACCGGTACACGGTGGTGAGCTATGACCGGCGCGGCAACTCGCGCAGCCCCCTGGACGGGCCGCCGGAGCAGCAGAGCATCGAGGTGCACGGCGACGACGCGCACCGGGTGCTGGCGGCGGTGGGCGTCACGGCGGACGAGCCCGCCTACGTGTTCGGCAACAGCTCCGGCGCGATGATCGGCCTGGAGCTGGCCGCCCGCCACCCCGGGCAGGTGCGCGCCCTGGTCGCCCACGAGCCCCCGCTCTTCGAGATGCTGCCCGACCGCGACCACTGGCGCGACGTCATCCGGAACGTGCGGGACACCTTCGCCAAGGAGGGTGCCGAGGCCGCGGGGCAGGTCCTCACCGCCGGATTCGAGATGAGCAGCGAGCCGGCGCGGGACGACGCGGCCGCCGACGAGCAGCAGCGCGTTCCGGGGGGCGGACAGGGGCCGCAGGGGGAACCCGAGCCGGAGATGCTGGAGATGATGGCGCGCCTGGCGAGGAACATGGAGTTCTTCATCGGCTACGAGGTGCCGCCGTTCGCCACCTACGTCCCCGACGTCGCCGCGCTCCTGGCGTCCTCGGTGCGGGTGGTGGCGGCGGTGGGCGAGGCGTCGGAAGGCGAGCCCCCGTACCGGGGCGCCCTCGCCGTGGCCGAACGGCTGGGAACCGGGCACGTGGTGTTTCCCGGCGACCACGGCGGCTTCGGCGCCCAGCCCGTGGCGTTCGCCGCGAAACTTCACGAGGTGCTTTCGAACTCATAGAACGGCGGCTTGGCCGGAAGTCGCGCAGCCCCTGGCCGCGAGCGCGCTCAGGGGCTGCGCACCGTCCCGGGTCGGCCGGCCGGACGAGGGACCGGATCTCGGCGAGGAGCCGCCCCCGGAACCTTCCTGGCGGTCGTGGCACCGTCCCCGCGAACTCCTCCCGCATCGCGCGGGCGCCCCTCGGCGTTCACCGGACCCGGCGCTAGAGGCGGAAGTCCCAGTCGATCAGGCCCGCGCGCAGGTCGTCGGCGAGACCTCGGACATAGTCGAGCTCGGCCTTGAGCACGGCCCGCTGGTACTCGGTCTCCACCAGGAAGAGGCGCGGGAGGAACTTCGCCCCCTCGGTCAGGTCGCGGCCCAACTCCGACAGTCGTGCCTCCAGGGAGATCAGGCGCTCGTCGAGCGCCGCACGGACCTCATCGGGCGGCAGCACGGGCATGAAGGCGAGTGCGGCGGGGAACTCCGGGAACTCGCGGGCCCGCGCGGAGAGCATCGTCCGCATCCACTGCCGCAGCGTGTCACGGCCCGCGTCGGTGGGCTCGTAGACGGTCCGCTCGGGCCGGTTCTCCTCGCGTGAGGTCTCACGGACCGCGATGAGCCCGTCGCGGAGCAGCCTGTCGATGGTCTGGTAGACGCTGTTGCGCTGCGCGACGTTGACGACGTCGTCCTTGTGCCGCTCCTTGATCATCCGCTGCATCTGGTACGCGTGCATCGGCGCCTCACAGACCAGCGAGAGCAGCGCCATGGCCAGGGGGGATCGCCTCGTAGACATGGTGCACATCGTAACGGCCTACCGCAGAATAGTTATTCTATGTATAGTCATCTTATGACTAAAAAAGCCCTGATAGCCGGCGGGGGCATCGCCGGCCCGGTGACAGCGATGGCCCTGCGGCGCGCCGGCATCGACAGCGAGGTCTTCGAGGCGTACGACCAAGGTTCCGATGGCGTGGGCGCCTTCCTCACGCTCGCGGTCAACGGGCTGGAGGCGCTACGCCCCCTCGACCTGCACGATCTCGTCAGCGACCTGGGCATGGACTCCTCGCGGATGCTGATGTTCAACGGGCGCGGCAGGCCACTCGCCTCCGTCTGGCAGCCCAGCCGGACGCTGAAGCGCGCCGACCTCTATCGGGTGCTGCGCGACGAGGCCGTACGGCGCGGCGTGCGGATCCACTACGGCAGGCGCCTCACCGACGCCTCGATCACCGCGGGCGGGGTGCGCGCGGTCTTCGCCGACGGCAGCGTGGCCGAAGGCGAGCTGCTGATCGGCGCCGACGGGCTCCGCTCGCGTACCCGCACGATCATCGACGCCGGGGCGCCTCGCGCCCGGCACGTCGGTCTGCTCAACACCGGCGGTTTCGCGCACGGCGTCAAGGTGCCCGGCGAGCCGGGAACGAGCCACTTCATCTTCGGCAGGAGATGCTTTTTCGGCTACCTGATCCATCCGGACGGAGATGTGTGGTGGTTCGCCAACCCGCCGAGTCCCAGGGAGCCGACTCCGGAGGAACTCGCGGCGATCACCCCGGCGCAGTGGCGCACCAGGCTGACGGAACTGTTCAGCGGCGACACCGGGCCGATGCTCGACATCATCGGCGCGACCGATCACATCATGGCCGGCTGGAACACCTACGACTTTCCGACCGTGCCGAAGTGGTTCAACGAGCGCATGGTGATCCTGGGCGACGCCGCGCACGCGACCTCGCCCTCCTCCGGCCAGGGGGCGTCCATGGCGATCGAGGACGCCGTGGTGCTGGCCAAGTGCCTGCGGGACGTCCCCGGCACCCGCGACGCGTTCGCCACCTTCGAGGCGGTGCGGCGCAAGCGGGTGGAGCGGATCGTGGAGCACGGCAGACGCAACGGGAGCGGCAAGGCGCAGGGAGCCGTCGGCGCCTTCTTCCGCGATCTCGCACTACCGATGATCATGCGGCAGGTGGACAGGAGGAACGCGCTGGCCTGGATATACGACTACCGGATCCCCTGGAACGAGTCGGCCTCCGCGACCTCCGGCTGAGAGGCACCCGGCCTGCGGGGTCAGGACGCGGTGATGGCGGTGCCGCGCGCGAGGAGCAGCAGGACGGCGACCGCGGCGACGGCGACCGCCACGGCGAAGGGAACGCGCGGCGAGGTTCGGCCCAGCGCCACCCCGCAGGCGGTGAAGGCTCCGGCCACCGCCAGCGCCGCCCAGCCCCCCGCGCCCGGCGACCCCGTGGGGCCGAAGACGAGCAGGGCGGTCGCGGCCAGCAGCGGCAGCGGGATCAGGACGCGGACGCGGGCGACACCGAGCCGCTGCGGCCAGCCCAAGACCCCACCGGCGAGGTCCGCGGGGATGTCGGGGAGCACGTTGGCCAGGTGCGCCCCGCAGCCGAGCAGCGCCGCGGCCAGGACCGCCCACCAGGCGGGCCACGGATGTCCCGGCAGGCCCAGGGTGACGAATCCGGGAAGCGAGCCGAAGCCCACCACGTACGGCAGCCAGGAGAGCGCGGTCGCCTTGAGTCCGAGGTCGTAGGCCCAGGCCGCGGTGACGCCGACGAGGTGGACCGCACCTGCCGTCGGCCCCGAGGCCAGGGAGAGCGGCACACAGAGCACCAGGGCCGCGATCGCGGCGACCCACACCGTGCGGACGTTCACCGTGCCACCGGCGACGGGCTTGCCGGTGCGGCCCGCAGCGGCGTCCCGCGCCGCGTCCACCGCGTCGTTGCACCAGCCGATCGAGAGTTGCCCGGTCAGCACCGCCGCGGCCACCAGGACGCACCCGGCCGCGTCGCGCCCGCTCAGCGCGGCCAGCGCGGTCACCAGGACGGTGACCGCCGCGCTCGGCCCGGGGTGGCAGGCCAGCAGCAGCCCCCGCGCGGCCCTGAGCACCGGCCCTGTCCCCGGGCACATCGGCCGGCTCGTCGTCACTGATCGATCGTAGGCCGAGGCGCCCAGGAAAGCGGGTACCGAACATCCCCAAAAAGCGGACATCGCTCCGAGAAACAGACAGCGTCGCGAGGTGAGATGTCCCGAGGAACGGACAGCGAGGCTGTCGCGACGCATGCCGCAGATCCAACTGGGCAAAAGGCAAATGTCCGCTGTTCGCGAGCCGGGGGTCTGTCCTATGACGCGAATCATCGCTGTCCGCGGCGCGCTCCCACCGAACCGGCACTCCCAGGCAGAGATCACCGAGGCGTTCGCACGGGCGTGCCTGCCCGAGGGTGCCAACCGCCGGCTGCTCGACCGGCTGCACACCTCCGCGCGGGTCGAGTCACGGCACCTGGCGTTACCGCTCGAGCAGTACGCCAAGCTGGACGGCTTCGGGGCGGCCAACGACGCCTTCGTGGAGACGGCCGTGGAGCTGGGCACCGAGGCGCTGGGCGGCGCGCTGGAGGAGGCCGGGGTCCTCCCCGAGGACGTGGACATGATCCTCTTCACCTCGGTGACCGGCGTCGCGGCCCCCTCGGTGGACGCCAGGGTGGCCGGGCGGCTCGGGCTGCGCCCGGACGTCAAGCGGATCCCCATCTTCGGACTGGGCTGCGTCGCGGGGGCGGCCGGAATCGCCCGGCTCCACGACTACCTGCACGGCTGGCCCGAGCAGCTGGCGGTGCTGCTCTCGGTCGAGCTGTGCTCCCTCACCTTGCAACGCGGTGACGCCTCCGTCGCCAACATGGTGGCGAGCGCCCTGTTCGGCGACGGGGCGACGGCCGTGGTGGCCTGCGGTGACGAGTGGCGCCCCCGGCGTACCGGCTCGCCCGCGACCTCCCGGGCCGGTGCGGTGAGTGGCGCGTCCGCGACGACGCGGCCCGCGGGACCCGCGGGGTCCTCTCCGGCGGCGGGCGCTCCCGCGAC
>NZ_JBEOZN010000192.1:0-15003 GCF_040298085.1 Streptosporangium sp. NPDC001681
GTCCCTCTCCCTCGCGCCGCCCCCCCGGGGGGGGCGCGGGGGGGGGGCCGCCCCCCCCCCGGCCCCCCCCCCACGCCGGTGCCGGTGCCGGTGCCGGTGCCGGGGCGGATGCGGGGGAGGCGGCGCGCGACCGTGATCCGGTCCCGCCCCGGCGGGAGAGGTGCCGGGGAGCGCGAGCGGGTTCGAGGGACGCGGGGGTGCCGAGGTGACCGTGCGGGTGCTGGTGGCCGACGACCAGACGGTGGTGCGCGAGGGGCTGGTGCTGCTGCTGGGGCTGCTGCCCGGTATCGAGGTCGCCGGTGCGGCGGCCGACGGTGGGGAGGCGGTCCGGCTCGTCGGCGAGCTCAGGCCCGACGTGGTCCTGATGGACCTGCGGATGCCCCGCATGGACGGGGTGGAGGCGACCCGCAGGATCAGGGCGGCTCATCCGGAGGTCCATGTGGTGGTCCTGACGACCTACTCCGACGACGAGTCGGTCTTCGCCGCGCTGGGCGCCGGGGCGCGGGGCTATCTGACCAAGGACACCGACGCCGAGTCCCTGGCCTCGGCCATCGCGACCGTGGTCGAGGGGCAGGCCCAGTTCGACCCGGGTATCCAGCGGCGGCTGGCCGAGGCAGTGACCGTGAACCGCCGCGCGCCGGACCTGCCCGACGGGCTCACCCGCCGGGAGAGCGAGGTGCTGCGGCTGATAGCGGCGGGCCGCTCGAACGCGGAGATCGCCGAAGAGCTGTTCGTCTCCGAGGCGACGGTCAAGACCCACATCAACAACCTCTTCGCCAAGGCGGGGCTGCGCGACCGTGCCCAGGCCGTGACGTACGCCTTCCGGCACGGTCTGGGACCTGACTGACCGCGACGGCGCGGGGGCCGGAGACGACGGTGAGGAGGTGGGGCGCCGGTGGCGGACGGGGTGGCCGGCAGGGTGGCGGGGCGGGGTACGACGGAGATGACTGTCAGATCTGGGGATGTGGGGGCGCCGTCCCGAGAGGCACGGTGAGCGGGTAAGGATCCACTTCGCGGGTACCCGTTGAAGGGAAGTGCCATGCCATCGGATATCACCTTGAAGGCCCACGAGGCGGTGGCGGGTTTCGGCACCTACGCCGAGGCCCAGCGTGCCGTGGACCAGCTCTCCGACCAGAAGTTCCCGGTCGAGCACACCCTGATCGTCGGAGTCGGACTCCGGCTCGTCGAGAGGGTGCTCGGGCGGCTGACCTACCTTCGCGCCGCGTGGATGGGAGCCGGTGCCGGTGCCTGGTTCGGCCTGCTGATCGGCCTGTTCTTCGCGATCTTCACTCCGGGCCGCTTCCCCTTCGTCCTGGTCCTGTGGGGCCTGATCTGGGGTGCCGTGGCCGGCGCGATCTTCGGACTGATCGGCCACGCGCTCACCGGGGGCAAGCGTGATTTTCTTTCGTCGAGCTCGATCGTCGCCGATCGCTACGAGGTACTGGTCGAGACCCCGTACGCGGCCGAGGCGCGCAGGCTGCTCAACGTGGGCATGTCCCCGCAGATGCCGCAGCAGATCTGATCGGCGCTCCCTGAGCAGGGCCCGCACCGCCGTGCCGTGCCCGCCAGCTGGATCACCGGCCTCACCGGGGCGTGGAGTGATCAGGCCCGAGGATCGGGGCGGGCGATGCCGTCCGGCGAGTGTCGTTCCCGTCATGTCGCACAGGAGATCAGCATGCCTAAAACAGTTGGAATCGACCTCGGCACCACCAACTCGGTGATCGCCACGATGGAGGGCGACAAGCCCACGGTGATCCCCAACGCCGAGGGGGTGCGGACGACGCCGTCGGTCGTGGCGTTCACCGAGAACGGTGAGCGCCTGGTCGGGCAGCTTGCCCGCCGCCAGGCGATCCTGAACCCCAAGGGAACGATCTACTCGGCCAAGCGCTTCATCGGCCGCCGCTACGACGAGGTCACCAGCGAGATGAACGCCGTCTCGTTCGACGTCGTCCCAGGTCCGGACGGTGCCGTCCGCTTCAAGATCCACGAGAAGCTGTACGCGCCGGAGGAGATCGCCGCGGCCGTGCTGCGCAAGCTGGTGGACGACGCCTCGAAGTTCCTGGGGGAGAAGATCACCGAGGCGGTCATCACCGTGCCCGCGTACTTCAACGACTCCCAGCGCCAGGCCACCAAGGACGCGGGGAAGATCGCCGGCCTGGAGGTCCTGCGGATCGTCAACGAGCCGACCGCGGCGGCTCTCGCCTACGGCCTCGACCGCAAGGAGAACGAGACCGTGCTCGTCTTCGACCTGGGCGGCGGCACCTTCGACGTCAGCATCCTCGCCATCGGCGACGGCGTCGTCGAGGTACGGGCGACCGCGGGCGACACCCATCTGGGCGGTGACGACTTCGACCGGCGCATCGTCGACCACCTCGCCGACGAGTTCCAGCGGGACAACGGCATCGACCTGCGCCAGGATCCCCAGGCCCTGCAGCGGCTCTTCGAGGCCGCGGAGAAGGCCAAGGTCGAGCTGTCGGCGGTCAGCCAGACGCAGGTCAGCCTGCCCTTCATCACGGCGGACGCCTCGGGCCCCAAACACCTGAACGCCACGCTGCGGCGCTCCACCTTCGAGGAGATCACCGCCGACCTGCTCGAACGGTGCAAGCCCCCCATCCAGCAGGCCATGGCCGACGCCAAGCTCACCGCCGACGACATCGACGAGGTGATCCTGGTGGGCGGCTCGACCAGGATGCCCGCGGTGCAGACCCTGGTACGCCGCATGACGGGTGGCAAGGACCCGAACATGACGGTCAACCCCGACGAGGTCGTGGCGCTGGGCGCGGCGGTCCAGGCCGCCGTCATCAAGGGCGAGCTGAAGGACGTCGTGCTGCTGGACGTGACGCCGCTCTCCCTGGGCATCGAGACGCTCGGCGGGGTCATGACGAAGGTCATCGAGCGCAACACCACCATTCCGGCCCGCCGGTCCGAGGTGTTCAGCACCGCGGAGGACAACCAGACCGCCGTGGACGTCGCCGTGCTGCAGGGCGAGCGCGAGCGCGCCGCCGACAACCGTTCCCTCGGCCGGTTCCGGCTGGAGAACATCAGGCCCGCCCCGCGCGGCGTGCCGCAGGTCGATGTGACCTTCGACATCGACGCCAACGGGATCCTGAACGTCTCCGCCAAGGACAAGGACACCGGCGCCGAGCAGCGCATCACGATCAGTGAGAGCTCGAACCTGGACACCGGCGAGGTCGAGCGGATGGTCGCCGACGCCGAGCGGCACCGCGAGGAGGACCAGCGGATGCGGCAGGTCATCGACGCGCGCAACGAGCTCGACAGCGCCGCCTACCAGGTGGAGCACCGCCTGGCCGAGCTGGGTGAGTCGGTGCCCGTCCATGAGAAGGCGCGGGGCGAGATGCTGGTGAACGACGCCCGTGAGGCGATCAAGCAGGAGGCCCCGCTCGACCGGGTCCGCTCGCTCACCGCCGAGCTCCAGCAGGTCTACCACAGCCTCGGCGCGTCGGCCTCAGGTGCTTCCGGCCCGGGAGCCCCGGGGGAGGGCGCGTCCGGGGCTCCGGGCGGCCAGGCGGGTGGCGGCAGGGACGACGACGTCATCGACGCGGAGTTCACGACCGATGAGTGAGGCAGCCGGGCAGGGCGGCCACGTCCCCGGTCATGAGCCGGATCCGCGTGGCCAGGAGCCACGGGCCCAGGGCCGGCACGACGGCCAGGAGGAACACGGCAGGAAGGCCCATGCGCGAGGGACGCGCGGCAAGGAAGCGCATGGTCAAGAGCAGCATGCCCAGGAGGCGCGCGAGCAGGCAGGGGCCGCCCCGGCCGACCTCCAGGCCCGGGTCGAGGAGCTCCAGGCCCTGGTGACCGACCTGCAGGACCGCTGGCGGCGCGCCCTCGCCGACCTCGACAACCTGCGCAAGCGCGTCAGCCGGGACACCGGGCGGATGCGGGAGGAGGAGCGGGCACGGGCCGCCGCCGAGTGGCTGCCCGTGCTGGACAACCTGGATCGCGCGCTGGAGCACGCGGAGACCGACCCCGCCTCCATCGTCGACGGGATGCGGGCGATCAGGGACCAGGCGCAGGAGGTGCTCTCCCGCCTCGGCTACCCACGCCGCGACGACGCCGGCGCCACGTTCGACCCGGCCAGGCACGAGGCGGTGGCCGTGCTCCCGCAGGAGGGCGTGCCCGACGGCACGGTCCTGCAGGTGGTGCGGCCCGGCTACGGAGACGGCGAGCAACAGCTACGGCCCGCGCTGGTCGTGGTGGCCAAGGGGGAATGATGCCCCCCGACCGCGACTTCTACGAGATCCTCGGAGTGCAGAGGGGCGCGAGCCAGGAGGAGATCCAGCGCGCCTACCGCAAGCTGGCGCGGGTCAACCATCCCGACGTCAACAAGGACCCGGCCGCCGAGGACCGCTTCAAGGAGGTCTCCGAGGCCTACAGCGTGCTGTCCGACCCCGCGACCCGGCGCCGCTACGACGCGTTCGGGCCGAACTTCCGCCAGGTGCCCGAGGACGTGGACCCCGAGACGTGGGCGCGCGCCCAGGGCCGCCGTGCGCGTGCCGGCGCGGGGGCGGGCCGTGCCGGCTGGGGCAGGGCCGGAGAGCAGGCCGGCTTCGGGGAGGGGGTCGACCTCGACGACCTTCTCGAAGGGCTGTTCTCCGGACGGGGAGCGCGGGGAGGCAGGGCCGGTGGAGGCTGGGGGCCGATCCCCGGCGCCGACCAGGAGGCCGAGATCGAGCTGACCGTCGAGGAGGCCTACCGGGGCGGCCGCCGCTCGATCACCGTCGGCTCGCGCAGGCTGCAGATCGAGATTCCCGCGGGCGTCTCCGACGGGCAGCGCGTCAGGCTGGCCGGGCAGGGGGGAAGGGGCGGCGACGGGGCACCCGCGGGTGACCTCTACCTGATCGTCAGGATCGCGCCGCACCCCCGGTACCGGGTCGAGGGGCGAGACATCCACGTCCTGCTCCAGGTCACCCCGTGGGAGGCGGCGCTCGGCGCCTCCGTCGCGGTCGACACCCCCGCGGGCGAGGCCAAGGTCAAGGTGCCGGCGGGCACCTCCAGCGGCAAGCGGCTGCGGCTGCGCGGCCGGGGGATGCCCAGTCCCCGGAACAAGGCGGGTGATCTGTACGCCGAGGTGCGGATCATGGTTCCGGCCCGGCTGTCGGAGGAGGAGCGGCGGCTGTTCGAGCAGCTCGCCGCCGTCTCCACGTTCGATCCGAGGAGGCAGCGATGACCCATCCCCTCCCGGAGCGCAGGCCGCCCCACCCGGGGGCGCGGCCTGCCGGGCCGGGGGCGGCCCCGGCCGGGGGCTCCGCCTCCCGCCCGCGGAGGGCGCCTGGCGGAGTGGAGCGGACCTACCAGCTCACCAGGCCCGAGCGCCTGGATCTGGAGACGTTCGCCAGGGCGACGGGGACCCACCCCGAGCTGGTGCGGCGTCTTGTCGCGCTGGGCCTGCTCGATGCCGGGACCGACTCCGCCGGGCACCTGTGGTTCCCGCCTCCCGAAGTGCTCACCATGGCGCGGATCCGGCGGCTGCGGGCCGGGTTCTCGATCAACTATGCCGCGCTCGGCCTCGTACTGGATCTGCTGGACCGCATCGCCCAGCTGGAGGCCGCCCAGCGTGGGCGTTCCCGACTCACCGGAGGCTCGCCGTGGACATGAACCAGCTGACCCAGAAGTCGCAGGAGGCGCTGCACGACGCGCAGACCAAGGCCCTGCGCTTCGGGCACACCGAGGTGGACGGCGAGCACCTGCTGCTGGCGTTGCTGGACCAGCCGGAGGGGCTGATACCCCGCCTGCTCTCGTACGCGAACGTCGACACCGACAGGCTCAGGGGTGATCTGGAGGCGGAGCTGGGCCGCCGTCCCAAGGTGAGCGGTCCCGGCGCCGCGCCGGGCCAGGTCTATGTGACGCAGCGGCTCTCCCGCCTGCTGGACACGGCCAAACGGGAGGCCGACCGGCTCAAGGACGAGTACGTGTCGGTGGAGCACCTGCTCATCGCCCTGCTTGAGGAGGGCAGCTCGAGCTCCGCCGGGAGACTGCTGCACGATCAGGGGCTGACCAGGGACGGCTTCCTCAAGGCGCTCACCTCGATCCGCGGCAACCAGCGGGTGACCTCCGCGATGCCCGAGGTGGCGTACGAGGCGCTGGAGAAGTACGGGCGCGACCTGGTGGCCGACGCCCTGTCGGGCAAGCTCGACCCGGTCATCGGGCGTGACGCCGAGATCCGCCGGGTCGTCCAGATCCTGTCCCGCAAGACGAAGAACAACCCCGTCCTGGTCGGTGACCCCGGCGTCGGCAAGACCGCCATCGTGGAGGGACTCGCGCAGCGGATCAGCCACGGGGACGTGCCGGAGGGACTCAAGGGCAAGACGGTCTTCAGCCTCGACATGGGCTCGCTGGTGGCCGGGGCCAAGTACCGGGGCGAGTTCGAGGAGCGCCTCAAGGCCGTGCTCAACGAGGTCAAGGCCGCCGAGGGGCGGATCCTGCTCTTCGTCGACGAGATGCACACCGTGGTGGGCGCCGGAGCGGCCGAGGGCGCCATGGACGCGGGCAACATGCTCAAGCCCATGCTGGCCCGCGGCGAGCTGCACATGATCGGGGCGACGACCCTCAGCGAGTACCGCAAGCACATCGAGAAGGACGCCGCACTGGAGCGCCGGTTCCAGCCGGTGATGGTCGACGAGCCCTCGGTCGAGGACGCCGTCTCCATCCTGCGTGGCCTGCGCGAGCGCCTGGAGATCTTTCACGGGGTGAAGATCCAGGACAGCGCGCTGGTGGCCGCCGTCGTGCTGAGCCACCGCTACATCTCCGACCGTTTCCTGCCGGACAAGGCCATCGACCTGGTGGACGAGGCGTGCGCGATGCTCCGTACGGAGATCGACTCGATGCCCGCCGCGCTCGACGAGCTCACCCGCAGGGTGATGCGCCTGGAGATCGAGGAGGCCGCGCTCGCCAAGGAGGAGGACCTCGCGAGCGGGGTCCGCCTGGAGGAGCTGCGCGCGGAGCTCGCCGACGTGCGCGCCGAGGCCGACGCCATGCGGGCGCAGTGGGAGGCCGAGCGGCACGCGCTGCGCGCCGTCCAGAGCCTGCGCGAGGAGATCGAACACGTACGCGCCGAAGCCGATCGGGCCGAACGCGACTACGACCTCAACCGTGCCGCGGAGCTGCGGCACGGCAAGCTGCCCGAGCTGGAGCGGCGGCTGGAGGCGGAGGAGGAGCGTCTGCTCGCCAAGCAGGGGACGGCACGCCTGCTGCGCGAGGTCGTCACCGACGACGAGATCTCGATGATCGTCTCCCGGTGGACGGGCATCCCGGTGAGCCGCCTGCAGGAGGGCGAGCGGGAGAAGCTGCTGCGGCTGGACCAGGTCCTGCACGAGCGGGTGATCGGCCAGGACGAGGCGGTGCGGTTGGTGGCCGACGCCGTCATCCGGGCCCGTTCCGGCATCAAGGACCCGCGCCGCCCGATCGGGTCGTTCATCTTCCTGGGACCGACGGGCGTCGGCAAGACCGAGCTGGCCAAGGCGCTCGCGGAGGCGCTCTTCGACACCGAGGACAACATGATCCGCATCGACATGAGCGAGTACCAGGAGCGGCACACGGTCAGCCGCCTCGTCGGCGCGCCCCCCGGCTACGTGGGGTACGAGGAGGGCGGCCAGCTGACCGAGGCCGTGCGGCGCAGGCCGTACTCCGTGGTGCTCTTCGACGAGGTGGAGAAGGCGCACGCGGATGTCTTCAACACGCTGCTGCAGGTGCTGGACGACGGGCGGCTCACCGACGCGCAGGGCAGGACCGTCGACTTCCGCAACACGGTCCTGATCATGACCTCCAACATCGGCTCCGTCTACCTCCTCGACGGCGTCACACCGAGCGGGGAGATCGAGCAGGAGGCGCAGCAGCGGGTGATGGCCGAGCTGCGCGCGCACTTCCGTCCCGAGTTCCTCAACCGCGTCGACGACATCGTGATCTTCAAGCCGCTCACCATGGAGGAGATCGAACGCATCGTCGGCCTGATGTTCGTCGAGCTGCGGACCCGTCTCGAACAGCGGGGGATCCGGCTGGACGTCACCGAGGCGGCGCTCAGGTACATCGCCGAGCGGGGCTACGACCCGGTGTACGGCGCCCGCCCGCTGCGCCGGTTCATCTCCAGGGAGGTCGAGACGCGCATCGGCCGCGCTCTGCTGTCCGGGGAGGCGTACGAGGGGGGCGTGGTCCGGGTCGACCTCGCCGAGGGCGAGCTCGACGTCACCTACGCATGAGGAGAACCGGCAATGTCATCAAATATCGTGCAATGCCGGAACTGTGGGAAGAGGAGCCGGGTACCCGCGGGCGCGGCGCCCGCCTCCGAACCGCGCTCATGGGTGGAGGGCGCGATCGCGCCGGTAGGTGAGGGAGTGGCTGAGACGGGGGACAGGTGACCCCAGGGGATCTCAGCGAGGAGCTCGGTGACCCTGGTGGGCGCCCTCCTCGGCGGAGAGCCTGGCCAGCTCGACCCGGGAGTGGATGCCCAGCTTGCGGAAGACCTGCCGCAGGTGGAAGGCGACCGTGTGCTCGCTGATGAACATCTGCTCGGCGGCGTTCCGGTTCGTCAGCCCCTGGGAGACCAGGTCGCAGACGGCCTGCTCGGTGCCGGTCAGGCTGGCCCACCCCGAGGTGGGATGGGCGGTCCTGACCCAGTGGCGGCGCCGCTCGCCCAGCAGTCGCAGCCTGCCCCGTACCCGCGCGGCGTCACGGACGGCCCCCACCGCGCCGTAGCAGGCGAGCGCGATCTTGAGGTTCTCCACGGCCGTATCCCGGCAGCCGTCCGCGCCGAGCAGCACGCCCAGATCCTCCGCCGCCGAACCCCTGGCCCACGGATCGCCGTGCCCGGCCACCGCGCGGCCCAGCGCCTCGGGGTCGCCCTCCCGCAGTCCACGGGCGTGGTCGGCGGCCACCGACGGATTGGGCAGGCCGGGGCTGCGCCAGGCGATGCCCTCGGCCGCGTCGACCACGGCGTCGGCCCGGTGCCGCTGACCCGTCGCCATGGCCATCCGTACCAGCCATGCCGCGGCGGTGGGCTCGCTGGTCAGCGCCCCGGTGTGCCGAGGCAGCGCGTCGTACAGCCCGCCGAGCGAGCTCATCCCGCCCGCGGCTCCGTCGCGCGCCTCGTTGATCCGCCCGGCCACCAGCTCCGAGCGCAGCCGCGTGCGCGGGGGCAGGTCTCGCGCCGACCCGACAAGGTTCCTCTCCATGTACCTGATGGCCCCCGGCAGGTCGCCCGCCCGCAGTGACGCGGTGCCGAGCACCGACAGGGCCGAAGAGGCCGGCAACGGGGCGCCCAGGGTCCCGGCGGCGGCCAGACCGGCCTCCGCGTGCTCGATCGCGCTGCCGAGCCTGCCCGAGGCCAGGTGCAGGCGGGCGCGCAGGACGGGGATCTCCGCGGCCCAGGCAGGCTCGCACCCGGCCTCGGCCGCGGCGATCTCCGTCGTGGCCTCCGCCTCGTCCAGCAGCCAGAGGTCGATCAGCATCGAGGCCAGTACCGCCCGGGGCTGCTGCCGCCGTCGTCCACCGGCCGGTTGCTCCACGGCTTCGCGTGCCAGGTCCAGCCCGTACGAGAGCCTGCCCTCGTCCCAGGCGAGCAGGGCCAGGTCCGTCAGCGTCTCGGCGTCGCCGCCCCCGGTCAGGCGGGCCGGGCGTGTCCGGGCGGCGCGCTCGACCTGTTCGCGCAGCGCTCGCCGCACCGGTTGGGGCACCTTCTCGACGACCGAGCGCCACAGCAGCTCGTGCCTGAACGCCAGCTCGTCGGGGGTGGTGACGAGCACACCCGCGGCCAGGGCCTCCTCCAGCGGGGGAAGCAGTGCCGCCGGGGTCTCGCCGAGCATCTCGGCCGCGTACGCCGGTGAGAACGAGCGCCCGAGCACCGCCGTGGCCTCCAGCAGGTACCTGGTCCTGGTGCCGAGCTCGTTCAGCCGCCGCCGGACGGCGGTGTGCACCCGCAGGGGCAGCTCCGCCCCGGCGGGAGTGGTCTCGGCCAGCCGGGCGACACCGTCCCGCACGAGGACGGCGCCCTCCTCGCACAGTCCGGTGAGATACTCGGACAGCAGCAGCGGGTTGCCGCCGGCCTGGGCGGCCAGCGCCGCCAGATCCTTCCCGGGAGCCGCGCCCAGGATGTCGGTGGAGATCTCGGTGACCGCACCGTCGTCGAGCGGGCGCAGCACGGTCCGGGTGGCGCCCTCCTCCTCGAGCAGGTCGAACAGCCGTCTGGCGTCGCCGCGCGCCGGGGTGCTGCGGCAGGCCAGCAGCCATGCCACCGGGCGTTCGGCCAGCCGCGAGGGCAGCGTGCGCAGGGCCATGAGCGTGGCGGGATCGGCCCACTGGAGATCGTCCAGGGTGACCAGCAGCGGCCCCGCGCCCAGCCTTCTCTCCAGCGAGGTCCTGACCTGCTCGGCCAGCCAGAGCAGCAGGCCGGGGCCGTCGGGGAAGGCGTTCCTGGCCACGGTCATGGGCGCCGGCGACTCCTCCAGGGCCGACAGCAGCGGCCCCAGCGGTGTCAGTCGTCCCAGTTCGTCGGCCCGCCCGCTCGCGACCGCCGTCCCCCGCGCGGCCGCGAGGCCGGCGGCCTCGCCGAGCAGCAGCGTCTTGCCTATCCCCGGCTCGCCCTCGACGAGCATGACGTTCCCTGCCGTGGACGCGATGCCTTCCAGCAGGGCGAGGACCGCCGCCTGTTCATCTCTCCGGCCGCGCATCGTCTTGTCTCGGATCTGGGGTCATACGCCAGGCTTTCTTAGCGGTGATTACCCGTATGACATCCCCGTCAGGCGAAATGCCATGCGGTGGATGCTCCCGGCTACTGGTTGTTTGATGCAGATTTGACCTTTAAGTACGACTTCTAGTCGTTCTGCCGATCTGGCCGATGCCCGACGAGCGTGATCTCCGGGAGGCGATCGCCGCGCGTGTTCCGTACGGGTCCCGCCCCCGGCGGGGATCGGAATGTCCTGACGAACACGCGGGTAGGGGCGCGCGTTCTCGTACAGGATGGGAGTCGGGGCGGCTCTCGGCGCCGGTCGGCAGGCTCACCGGATCCTTGCCGCCCGGCCCGCTCCCGAGACCGCCGGCGACCGGCGCGGCCCGATCGCGTCAATGGAGGAAGCATGGATCAGAGCACCTCGACAGAGCTCTCGGCCGTCGCGGTCGAGGCCGCCCGCGCGGTGGGCGAGCGGCTCCGCAAGGCGTTCAGGTCGCGTCCCGCGGTCGAGACCAAGAGCGACTTCCACGATCCGGTGACCGAGCACGACCGCGCCGCGGAGGAGACCATCCGGGAGGTCATCGAGAGACGCGTCCCGGGTAGCACGGTCATCGGCGAGGAGGGCGGCAGCGAAGGGTCCGGTGAGATCCGCTGGTACGTCGACCCGATCGACGGGACCGCGAACTTCGCCGCCGGGCTGCCCTTCTTCTGCGTGTCGATCGCCGCCGCCGCCGGGGACGAGGTGGTCGCCGGGGTGGTCTACGACCCGGTGCGCGACGACGAGTTCCGGGCCGACCTGGGCGGGGCCTGGTGCAACGACGTGCGGTTGCGCAGCGCCGGTGCCACGCGCGATCGGGAGGCGATGCTGCTGACCAGTTATCCCACCCCTCGCGAGCTGGCCGACGGCGGGGAGGAGGTGCTGCGCGAGTTCGGCCGGATGCTGGCGTCGTTCGCCTCCACCCGCCGTCCGGGCAGCACGGCGCTCAAGCTGGCCCATGTCGCGGGAGGGTGGGCGGACGTCGCCTACGGCAGTAGGGTCAGTCCATGGGACGTGGCGGCGGGGGCGCTGCTGGTCCGGCAGGCGGGGGGAGTGTTCATCCCGCTGGACGGATCGATCTTCGAGCCCGGCGGCTACCTCGCCCATGTCGGCGGGTTCGATCTGGCGGGATCGGTCATGAGCGATCTGGTTCCTCCGGGCCGCTCCGCCTGAGCGCGGGCGAGGGAAGGCCCGGGTACCCGGCCCGCGCGGTCCACGGGCAGGTGTCACCGCATTACCTATTGAGCATGTAGGAAATACAGGTAACATGATTGTCTCGCCGTACGAAGGAGCCGCCATGAGCCTGGAGTCGGGGGCAGAGAGCCCGCTGGCCACCGCGGTCGAGGCCGCGCGCTGGATCCGCTCGGCGGCCGTGGAGGACGAACGGGGACGGCACTGGCAGGCCAACCCCGACCCCCGGGGCCGGGCCGCCATGCCCGACCACCCCCTGTCGTTGTACTCGGGGGCGGCCGGGATCATCCTGTTCTTCCTGGAGCTCGCCGCCGCCACGGGTGACGAGGGCTACCTGGACGATGCCGGGGCCGGGGCCCGCTATCTCGCCGCCACCTGGCGGGAGCAGGCCGACCTCTCCCTCCACCACGGTCTGGCCGGGGTGATGTTCGCCCTCGCCGAGGCCGGATGGGCCACCGGTGAACGGGATTTCGAGGTCGAGGCCGGCGCGGTCGCCGACCGCATCGTGCGCAGCGCCCGCCCCATCGACGGCGGCCTGGGCTGGACCGGTGACCCCGCCCAGCGCGGCGACGGCGGGATCATCCTCGGCCTGCTGCACGCCGGGGGCATCCTGGGGGTGCCCGCCTACCAGGAGATCGCCGTCGAGGCCGGCGCCCGCATCGCCGCGCTCGCCGTCCCGGGCCACCGCTTCGGCGAGGGCGCCTGCGCCGACCTGCCGCTGGACGCGGTCACCCCGGGATTCCTGTCCGGCACGGCCGGCACCGCCTTCCTGCTCGCCCGCCTGTACGGCGTGACCGGCGAGACCCGCTTTCTCGACGGCTCCCGCAGGGGGGCCGACTTCGTCCGCGCGGTCAGCGCCGTGACCGAGCGGTGTGCGCTGGTGCCGCACCACATCCCGCAGGGCCGCGATCTGCACTACCTGGGCTTCTGCTCCGGTTCCGCGGGGGTCGCCCGGACGTTCTACGAGCTGTACCGGGTTTCGGGTGACGCCGGAGACCTCGACTGGGTCGAGCGGCTGGCCAGGGGGATCGTCAGCAGCGGTGCCCCCGCCAGCCAGAGCGGTGGCTACTGGAACTCGGCCTGCCAGTGCTGCGGCACCGCCGGGCTGGTGGAGCTGTTCGTCGGGCTCTGGGCGGCGACCGGCCACCCGCAGCACCTGGAGTTCGCCCGCACGCTGGGGGAGAACCTGACCGGCCTGGCCACCGGCCACGACGGCCGGGGCTCCCGCTGGTACCAGGCCTACCGGCGGCTGCGCCCCTGGGAGGTCACCGCCGACACCGGCTATATGGTCGGCGCCGCGGGCATCGGGGCCGCGCTCCTGCACCTGGACGCCACCGCGCGTCCGCAGGAGGCCCGGCGGCTCATCCTGCCGCCGGACAACCCGTTCCCCGCCATCCCGCTGCCGAGCGCGACGCTCCGCCGGTCCTGAAGAGCGTGGAAGGCGCGTCGCCGGTGAACCGGACGGTCATCGCGGGGGAGCACGGCGCGGGCCCGCGCACGTCCCCGTACCCTGTACGGTCGGCATCGAGGTCTCCGCGGGCCCCGGCATCACGGACCCGTCCCCTGGTACGCACGGCATCCGGGCCATGTCACCCCCGCGCGCCCGATCGTGCCGGTCCGGCCGTGGAGGGGCGGCAGCCGCCGCGCCTCTCACGCCGGAGGCCCCGAGAACGACGCACCCTTTGGCCGTCAAGGGGTGACAAAACTCGTGACCATGATTGGTGATTCTCCGTGAGTGCCACCCAGGGCCTGCCTAATCTCGGTGTCGTGACAATCGAGGATTTCCTTCCCGACCCGGGCCGTTCCACAGTCGCGATCGAACCGGCCCAGCCGGGCGCGGGCCACTGGGCCGGTGCGCCGAGCGCCGTGGCGAGCGACGGGCTGATCTACCTCGCCTACCGGCTACGCCGCCCCGTCGGCGAGGGCCGCGGCTACGCCGTCGTCGTTGCCCGCTCCATCGACGGTGAGCGGTTCGAGACCCTGCTCACCATCGGCAGGCAGGAGATGGACACCGAGTCACTGGAGCGGCCCACCCTGGTCCGCACACCGGAAGGGCGCTGGCGGCTCTACCTCAGCTGCGCCACCTACGACACCAAGCACTGGCGGGTCGAGGTGCTGGAGGCCGACGACCCGTCCGGGTTCCGCGCCGCGCAGCGGCAGGTGGTGCTGCCCGGCGACCCGAAGACCGGCGTCAAGGACCCGGTGATCGTGTGGCGGGGCGACGTGTGGCATCTGTGGGCCTCCTGCCACCCCCTGGCGGAGGACGACGAGGCAGACCAGATGGTGACCGACTACGCCACCAGCGCCGACGGTATCGAGTGGACCTGGCAGGGCACCGCGCTCAGCGGCCGGCCCGGAGCCTGGGACGCCCGGGGGGCGCGGGTGGCGGCGGTCCGCTTCCTCGGGGAGCAGGTGGTGGCCTTCTACGACGGCAGAGCCACCGCGGTGGAGAACTACGAGGAGAAGACCGGTGTCGCGGTCGGCACCGACCCGGCGGAGCTGACCCCGATCGGCGCCGGGCCCGCCGCCCTCTCGCCGCACGCGGGCGGTGGCCTGCGCTACCTGGACATCGTGGACCTGCCGGAGGGCGGGCGGCGGCTCTACTACGAGTACACCCGCGCGGACGGGGCGCACGAGCTCCGCACCGAACTGCGCTGAGCACGGTCGCCGACCTGCGCGGGGCCATGCCGATCACGCCCCGGCCGGGCACGGTGAGGCCCACGAGCCCCGTAGCGGGCGGTGCCGATCGCGGCCTGGTACGGGGCTCGCCCCCACTGTCCCGCCTGAGGGAAGGGGTCAAACCTGGGGGCGGCCGTTGCGGGCCTGACGCTGGCCGTTGGGGCGGACGCCCACCAGGCCGCCGGAGCGCTCGCGGGGACGAAGCCAGTCGCTGAAGTCCTCGCCGGTCACCCTCTGCAGCAGCGCCACGTCCTGGGTGAAGTGGGAGATCAGTTTCTCCCGCTGCTCCCAGGTCAGCGGCTGGCGGGAGCGGGCCCGCCGCTGCAGCTTGCGCTCCAGCGGGTCGGTCAGCGCCACGCTCACCCGCGACGGCAGGAATCGTCCCACGGACGACCCCACGCGCAACGCCCGCGAC
>NZ_JBEOZN010000193.1:0-14918 GCF_040298085.1 Streptosporangium sp. NPDC001681
CTCACGGACGAGAGCTGCCGACGCGCCGCCCGGTGGACGTCCGCATCCGCGACTGGCGGGAGGTCTACGAGGACTTCCCCAAGCCCGCGCTGACCAAGCAGGCGGCGCGATGCATGGACTGCGGCATCCCGTTCTGCCACAACGGCTGCCCGCTGGGCAACCTGATCCCCGAGTGGAACGACCTGGTCTACCGGGAAGACTGGCAGGAGGCCGTCGAGCGCCTGCACGCCACCAACAACTTCCCGGAGTTCACCGGCCGCCTGTGCCCGGCTCCGTGCGAGGCGGCGTGCGTGCTCGGTATCAACTCCGACCCGGTCGCGATCAAGCGGGTCGAGGTCGAGATCATCGACCGCGCCTTCGGCGAGGGCTGGGTCACCCCCCAGCTCCCCGCCTCGAAGACCGGTAAGCGGGTCGCGGTCGTCGGCTCGGGCCCCGCGGGCCTGGCCGCCGCGCAGCAGCTCACCCGCGCCGGGCACGACGTGGTGGTGTTCGAGCGCGCCGACCGGATCGGCGGCCTGCTCCGCTACGGCATTCCCGAGTTCAAGATGGAGAAGCGGCACATCGACCGCCGGCTCGCCCAGATGCGGGCCGAGGGCACCGAGTTCCGTACCGGCGTCAACGTCGGAGTCGACATCACGGCGGCGCGGCTGCGTGCGGAGTTCGACGCGATCGTGCTGGCTGGCGGCGCGACCCAGTGGCGGGACCTGCCCGTCACCGGGCGCGACCTGAAGGGCATCCACCAGGCGATGGAGTTCCTGCCGCCCTCCAACAAGGTCCAGGAGGGTGACTTCCCGGTCTCGCCGATCAGCGCCGAGGGCAAGCACGTCGTCGTGATCGGTGGCGGCGACACCGGCGCCGACTGCATCGGCACCGCGATCCGGCAGGGGGCCGCCTCGGTCACCCAGCTGGAGATCATGCCCCAGCCCCCGGCGGAGCGCCCCGGCAGCCAGCCGTGGCCCACCTTCCCCATCCTGTTCAAGATGGAGAGCGCCCACGAGGAGCTGGCCGACGGCGGCGGCGACCGGGTCTACGCGGTCTCCACCACCGAGTTCGTCGGCGACGCCGACGGCAACGTCAGGGCGCTGCGCCTGGTCGAGGTGGAGGGTCCCGGCACCGGGTTCAAGCCGGTGCCCGGCTCGGAGCGGGAGATCCCCGCCGAGCTGGTCACCCTGTCGATGGGCTTCGTGGGACCGGAGAAGAAGGGCCTGCTCACCGAGCTCGCCGAGGTCGCCGAGGGCGAGTTCTTCGACGCCAGGGGCAACGTCGCCAGGGACAGGGGTTACATGTCCTCGGTCGACGGCGTCTTCGTCGCCGGGGACATGGGCCGCGGCCAGTCCCTGATCGTGTGGGCGATCGCCGAGGGCCGCTCGGCCGCCTCGGCCGCGGACCGCTACCTCACCGGCCAGACGGCCCTGCCGGTGGCGATCCCGCCGACCGCGAGGCCACTGGTCTGAGCACAGCCGGTCTGAACACTGAGTAGGTTGTATTTGGTCCGTGTATGTCACGGCCGGTATGAGCACGTCATGGCATTCCCGGGTGCGGCGCCGCCCGCCGCACCCGGGAACGCCGTGTGTACCGGCTGTTTCACTGACCCCTTCACGGAAAAATGCGCAGAGCGGATGTTGAGTTCGCTTTGTCGCACGTATCGCTGAAGGATAAATTTTCGTGATCAGGCCAGGTGCGGAGGATCGATGAGACGCGGGATCAGAAGCCTGACGGGCGCGGGAACGGTTCTCGCCCTGGCGGCTACCCTCACGGCGGGAGCCCTGGACGGCGGGGTCACCACGGTCGCGAGCCAGGCCCGCGAGTACCTGGTCTTCTACGCCGACGGCGCCCACGACCGCGCGATCGACGCGATCGACGCGAGCGGCGGCACCGCGCTGTCCACGGAGACGAGGCTCGGCTACGTCGTCGCCAGCGGCCCAGGCTCCCGGTTCGTGGAGAACCTCGCCGGCAGCGACGCCGTCGTGGGCGTCTCCTCCGACCGCAGGATCGGCTCCGCCACCGCGATCCCCGGGACAGGAGCCCCCGCGGCCCTCGGGCAGAGCGGTACTCCAGGCATCCGGGAGACCGGAATCGGCGCACCGGAGCCGCTGGCCGAACGCCAGTGGGACATGAAGATGATCGGCGCCACCGCGGACGGCTCCCACGCCACCGCCCCCGGCAGCAAGAAGGTGCTGGTCGGCGTCATCGACACCGGCATCGACGGCAGGCACCCCGACATCGCCCCCAACTTCAGCTACGCCCTGAGCCGCAACTTCGTGACCGACCGGCCCAAGGACCCCAACGGCAAGCTCCTCGACGGGCCCTGCGAGTTCAAGGACTGCAAGGACCCGGTCGACTGGGACGACGACGGCCACGGCACCCACGTGGCCAGCACCATCGCCTCGCCGGTCAACGGCCGGGGCGTCGCCGGAGTCGCCCCCGGGGTCACCCTGGTGAACCTGCGCGCCGGCCAGGACTCCGGCATGTTCTTCCTCAAGCCCAGCATCGAGGCGCTCACCTACGCCGCGGACGCCGGGATCGACGTGGTCAACATGAGCTTCTACGTCGACCCGTGGCTGTTCAACTGCAAGGCCAACCCCGCCGACTCCAAGGCCGAGCAACTGGAGCAGCGCGGCATCATCACCGGCATGCAGCGCGCCCTCGACTACGCCCGCAAGCGGGGCGTCACCCTCATCAGCGCCATCGGCAACGGCTCCACCGACCTCGGCAGGCCCAAGACCGACGAGAGCAGCCCCGACTATCCCAAGGAGTCCGAGCGCACCCGCAAGATCGACAACTCCTGCCTCAACATCCCGGCCGAGTCCGAGGGCGTCATCTCGGTCTCCGCGGTCGGCCCGACCGGGCGCAAGGCCTACTACTCCGACTACGGCATCGAGCAGACCGACCTGTCGGCACCCGGCGGTGACGAGTTCGACGGCGGCCCCTCCTACGACACCACCAGGGGCATCCTGGCCGCCGCCCCGGAGAACGCGCTGCGGGCCAAGGGGCGGATCAGCGCCGACGGCACGCCGAAGGACACGTCGATCATTCGGGAGTGCCGTGACAACGTCTGCGCCTACTACCAGTACCTGGTCGGCACCTCCATGGCCGCCCCGCACGCCACCGGCGTGGCCGCCATCCTGATCAGCCGCTTCGGCAAGCCGGACAAGAGCGGCCTCACCATGCCTCCCGGCGACGTCCAGCGCCTGCTGTACGCCACCGCCACGAGCAAGGCCTGCCCCTCGCCCCGCAAGTACGTCTACAAGATCGACCTCGTGGCGGACGAGGTTCACAAGTGCGAGGGTTCGAAGGCGCGCAACGGCTTCTACGGCCACGGCATCGTCAACGCCGCCAAGGCGGCCTCCGTCACCCCCTGAGGCCCCGTACAGCCGCCGCCGGAACCCGTCTCCGGCCCGGCGGTCGGGTTCACCCCGCCCATGCCACCGGGACCGTCGAGGGGTTCGGCCGCCGACCACGCGGCGGGGGCGGGTGAACGCCAGGCCCACCAGCGCGCCCGCCGAAAGGAGCCACGCCAGAGGCCGCCCCCGGCCACCTCGCACACCGGAGGGTCCAGCGGCCACGCCCTCCGCCGTCGGCTCGGCCACCGATCCTGCCGTGCCGGAGTGACCCGCGCTCGCGGTGACGGCCAGCATCCCCTCCACCGCCTGCGGCATGATCAGCGCCCACCTCGACCACCGTGGTTCTCTGCGCACATTCATGGCCACACCCTGCGGAGACCAGCTCAATGCCCGCTTGGCGTCCGATGAGAACGCCGGCCGCAGGGGCGGGCTCCGGAGGGGCTCCCCGGCGGAAACCGTGCCCCGTTATGTTCGTTTTGTCACGTTCAAAAGAGGATCAACAGGCGGGTGGAGCGGTCAGGCCGGGGAAGGAGAACGGTTCTCCGGCTCCATCTCGTCACTGTGAGGACCCATGAGACTTCTAGCGCGCCCACACCAGCTTCCACCCCGAACCGCCGCCGGTGTGCTCATCCTGAACTCGGGGCTGAGCAAGTGGTCCGCCGACGAGGAGACCGCCGCGGGGGTCCACGGGATGGCGGTGGGGACCTACCCGTTCCTCAAGAACATCAAAGCGACGCGGTTCGTGAGACTGCTCTCCACCGCGGAGATCGCCCTGGGCACGGCACTGCTGGTCCCCGTGGTGCCCTCGCTGCTGGCGGGCGCCGGGCTGACCGCCTTCGCCGGAGGGCTGCTCGGGCTCTACCTCAAGACACCGGGCATGCGGGAGGAAGACAGCCTGCGCCCCACCCAGCAGGGCATCGTCCTCGCCAAGGACGTCTGGCTGCTGGGCATCGGCGCCGGACTGGTCGTGGAGGAACTCGTCTACGAGTGACCCGCACCTCCGTCCCGTCCGGTCCGTCCCGTCCGGGGAGCGGGGCCGAACCGAGGGGCCTCCGGCACCCGCGCTGTGGAACCTGAGGTCGCCAGGGGAGCGGCCCGGGCAGGCGGGGATCTGTGCACCTGATGAGAAAGATCGCGGTGCGGGTGACGTGCGGGGCGATTCGCAACCTTCCGTTCACCCAGGGTAGCGTTGTGTCACCGAATTTTTCATCGCTGCTATGACCAACGTCACGACCAAGTGGTCTGTACCAATTAGGGTGGGATCCGTGACTCGTCGCGCGAAAATCGTCTGCACTCTCGGCCCCGCCACCTCCTCTCCCGAACGTCTCCGCGAGCTGATCGCGGCCGGGATGGACGTGGCCCGTTTCAACCTCAGCCATGGCAGCCACGAGCTGCACAAGGAGGTTTACGACAGGGTGAGGGAGGCTGCCGCCGAGCTCGGACGTGGCGTAGGTCTGCTGGCCGACCTCCAGGGCCCCAAGATCCGGGTCGGCAAGTTCGAAGAGGGCCCCGTCCGCCTCGGCTTCGGTGATGTCTTCACGATCACCACCGAGGAGGTCCCCGGCGACCGTGAGCAGGTCTCCACCTCCTACCTGGGGCTCCCCAAGGACGTCCACCCCGGAGACAGCATCCTGGTCGACGACGGCCGGGTCCGCCTGGAGGTGACCCGGGTCGAGGGCCAGCGCGTCACCACCCGCGTGATCATCGGCGGCATGATCTCCGACAACAAGGGCCTCAACCTGCCGGGCGTCAACGTCAGCGCCCCCGTCCTCACCGACAAGGACGAGACCGACCTGCGCTGGGCCCTGCGCACCGGCTTCGACCTGGTCGCGCTCTCCTTCGTCAGGCGTCCCTCCGACGCCGACGTGGTGCGCAACATCATGGAGCAGGAGGGCATCCGCCTCCCGCTGCTCGCCAAGATCGAGAAGCCGCAGGCGGTGGAACGGCTCCCCGAGATCATCGAGGCCTTCGACGGCATCATGGTCGCCCGCGGCGACCTCGGCGTCGAGCTGCCCCTCGAAGAGGTGCCCATCGTGCAGAAGCGGGCCATCGAGCTCTGCCGCGAGAAGGCCCGCCCGGTCATCGTCGCCACCCAGATGCTCGACTCGATGATCACCGCACCGCGCCCCACCCGGGCGGAGGCCTCCGACGTCGCCTACGCCGTCATGGACGGCGCCGACGCGGTCATGCTCTCCGGGGAGACCTCGGTCGGCAACTACCCCATCGAGGTCGTCGAGACCATGAGCCGCATCGCCACGACCGCGGAGAAGAGCTCACTCCAGGCCACCCACAGCCTCGACCGGCTGCCGGAGACCACCGGCGGCGCCATCGCCCGCGCCGCCGCCGAGGTCGGCGCCATCGTCGGAGCCAAGGCGCTGGTGGCGTTCACCATGTCCGGTGAGACCGCCCGCCGCCTGGCCCGCTACCGCTCACCGATCCCGCTGCTGGCCTTCACCTCCGCCAGCCACGTCCGCAACCAGCTCGCGCTGACCTGGGGCGTGGAGACCTTCGAGGTGCCGTTCGTCCACCACACCGACGACATGGTCCGCCAGGTGGAGGCCTCGCTGCTGGCCCACTCCCGCCTGGAGAAGGGCGACAAGGTGGTCATCGTCGCCGGCTCCCCTCCCGGCACCGCGGGCTCCACCAACGCCCTGCGCGTGCACACCATCGGGGCGGCGGTCTCCAACCCCTCCTGATCGACACACCAGCGTACGGCCACCGCTCCGGCGGTGGCCGTACCCGTCTTCGCCGGCCGTCCTCCGACGACCGGCGAACCTCAGATCCCCGGAAACACCCGCCGCAGGTCGTCCAGAGTGACGCCGTCACCGGTGACGGTCACCGACGGCGGGGTGTGCTCGGGAGCCAGCCTGCCGCCGAGCAGACGCACCCACGCCTCCGCCGGGAGCGACAAAGTGTCGGCAGGCTCGGGGACCTCGCTGAAGCCGACGGTCTCACCGAGAGTGAGGCCCAGCACCCGCTCGGGGTCACTCGTCTCGACCCGGAGGGTCGTGGCAAGGCGCGGATCGAGGGCGTCGGGCCTGCCCAAGAAGCCGATCATGAAATCAAGCGGCCCGGAGTACAGATCGGTCAGCACCCCGCTCGTGTCCGGCGCCACGCTGGCCGCCGGGTCGAAGGCGACCATGATGTCCCAGGAGTGCAGGGCGGCCTCGTTCAGCCGCATCCCGGCCACCAGAGCGACATCGCCGGGCGCGGGCAGGAAGCTCAGCTTGACCCGGAGCCGTTCGCGGGCGCCCGCGTCGAGACCCTCGAAGGTGGAGACGATCTCCGCATCCACGACGAGGAAGTCCTTGGCCTGCCCCTCAGGGTCCTTCGCGTTCCAGCGATCCCAGACCTCGTGGTTGAAATCCTGGCCCGGAGTGTCCTGACCGCCCAGCGCCGCCCGCAACGCCGCCAGACCGATCTCGGCGCCGCTACCGAGGTGGCTGAGCACCTGGGCGACGGTCCACTCCGAACAGGCCGAAGGCCGGGTCAGGTCGGCGGCGTCCAGGCCGCGGACGAAGGCCGCCAGCCCGTCATGGGTGGCGCGCAGGGCCGCGATGGTCCTGTCAGCGAGTGTGCTCATGATTCTCCTACCGGGATGGGTGGTCGCCCCGGACCCGCACCGATTCCTACCCGCCGTCGCCCGGGTCACCATCATCCTGCCCCGCACCCGGCACTCACGGTCAGGCCCCCTCGTACTCCCACGTCCGCAGCGCTATCGGCCGGCCCTTCTCCTCAGCGGGAACCGGTGGCGCGTCCGTCAGGCGGTACCCCGCCGCACGGGCCACCGCCACGCTCGCCGCGTTACCCGCCTCGATCTCCAGCAACAGCCGCGACACCCCGACCGTGTCACGGGCGAACCCCGTCATCACCCGCACCGCCCCCCGCGCCAGCCCCCGCCCCCGGAAAGCGGCCCCCACGCTGTAACCGATCTCCGCGACATCCAGGCCAAGACCGCTCAACATCAGCAACACCTCACCCATGGGCTCACCCCCGTCCACGGTGATCGCCAACTGCAGCCGCTCCCCGGCTGCCCGCCGCTGCCGGGCACGTTCCAGATAGGCCCGTGCCGCCTGCGGGCCGAACGGCGAGACCAGCGGCGTCCAGTACGCCACCTCGGGGTCGTCGAACAGCTTCACCATCGCCCCCAGGTCGCCGTCCTCCCACTCCCGCAGCACCACCCCGTGCCCGCGGAGCCGCACCCCCTCCGGAAGGCGCACCCGCCCGGCACCGGGACCGCTCAGCTCCGCCTGGCCGTTCTCCACGATTCCCACGCATCCCCCTCCGTCACGCCGTCTTGCGAGCAACCTACTCGCCCACCGGGCCGCCCCTCGCCGAACCACCTCAGTACTTCGGCCCCACGAACTCGTCCAACCGCTCAACGGCCGCTCGCCTGGCCACGGAGATGGTGTTGTAGCGCGAATAGCGCCAGGCCACGTCAAGTAGGTCAAGTGCTTCACCGCATAGTTCGAGGATGTCCTTCGACTCGTTCTTGAAGAGGTAACGCGGGTACTCATACCAGTGATCGCTGCCGTTGAGGTGATGACGAACACGGTTCATGCCTCGATATCCATCCGAGTGCATCAGACCCCGGACGCATCGACCTGGATGCATCTCGAAGATCTTCCTCTGCCAGCCTTCCAGCGAGATCTTTCGTAGATGCTTGCGTCCAGGACCATGTTGAGGAAAGAGACATGTCCAGTGTTTTGAGTGGCTCTGGATCTCCACACAGCCACTTTTCTGTCGGCGGCCTACCGAAGAGGTAGGCATCACAGCGCTCATCACCCCGGCCGCTTCTTCTATAAGCCCTGGCCAGGTTTCGCAGCAGGCTAGGGAAAGCCGATAGACACCTTTGCGGCACAGCACAATGTGGCCGTCACCGAGGTACAGCCCCAGAAGATAGGCATAAGCTGCCTCGTCGAGCGGTCGCTCGTGGCAGCGGGGACAGGAGCGGTGTCGTCTGCGGTCCTCGTCTTCGTGGGCTCTTCGTGCCCCGGTTCTCCATTTCTGGACCGCTCCAATGGAGACGTTGCAGAGTTCGGCGACTTGCCGGTCGATGAGGCCAAGCGTCGAGAGGTGGAGAGCGCGGTCGACGGTTTCGCGGGGGTGCATGGGACCACCATGCCAAGCGCTACCGACAGTTTTCGTAGCGCTACGGATCGCGTTGGAAGTGGCTGAGCCGGTCGATCTCGTCGACCGGCTCAGCTAACTGTGCCCCGAGTGGGATTCGAACCCACACTGAATGGATTTTGAGGCCATCGACTCTGCCGATTGGTCTATCGGGGCATATTTCCGGACTTGTCCGGATCCTGCTGTGCCAGCTAAGAGCTTACCTAGAAGTAGATCGCTTTCGGTAGCTGGCGTGGTTCCAATCTAGCGGACGTCGGTACTCTCTTGCTCGTGAGTACGCAGCGGCGAGTGGTGATCGCGGAAGATGAAGCACTGATCCGTCTCGACCTCAAGGAGATGTTAGAGGAAGAAGGATACGAGGTCGTCGCGGAGGCCGGGGACGGGGAGTCGGCGGTCAAGCTGGCGATGGAGCAGCGGCCCGATCTGGTGATCCTGGATGTGAAGATGCCCGTCCTGGACGGGATCTCGGCGGCCGAGCAGATCGTGTCGCAGCGGGTCGCGCCGTGCCTCATTCTCACGGCCTTCTCACAGCGTGACCTGGTGGAGCGGGCGAGGGACGCCGGTGCGATGGCGTACCTGGTGAAGCCGTTCACGAAGTCGGATCTGGTGCCGGCGATCGAGATGGCGGTCAGCAGGCATCAGGAGATCGCCGCGCTGGAGCGGGAGGTCGGGACGCTCTCCGAGCGGTTGGAGACGCGCAAGCTGGTGGAGCGGGCGAAGGGTCTGCTGATGGAGCGGCACGGGTGGAGTGAGCCGCAGTCGTTCCGGTGGATTCAGAAGGCGTCGATGGATCGCAGGCTGAGCATGCGGCAGGTTGCGCAGATCGTGGTCGCGGACGCGGATCGGGGCGGGGGCGGCTCCGAGATGGGGGCGGAGGAGCCCTGAATCGGACTCTCCGGTTCTTTTCGCAGGCCCGTGCCTGTCGGGGGTGTGGCTCGCGGAGGAGGCGATGTGGACTTTCCGGGGGCCGGTGTGATGGCCGTTGGGGCGGCGAGGTCGCCGGTGACCATGGCTTTTGCGGCTGATAGCCGAAAAGGATCGGTGTTATAAAGAAACGGTAACGGCGGGCCGTCCTGTATCGACCCGTGACATCGGCTGGCTGTACTAACCGACACAACCCCCTGGCCACCCGCCAGGGAAGGGCATCTGTGAACCCGGTCCTGACGAGGGAACGGGCGAAAGGAAGGCAACCTTGCGGCCTAAGACTGCACGCCTCGGTGGAGTGCTTGCCGCCGGTGTGGCGCTCACCCTCGGTCTCGCTGCCTGCGGTGACGGTGGTACGGAAGCCACGCCGGCTGAGGGTGGCTCCAGTGCTGCCGCCCCCGGTACCATCAAGCTTGGCTTCATGGGGGACCTGACCGGCGCCAATGCCGGCATCGTCATTCCCCCCCGGAACGGTGCGAAGCTCGTCATCGACGAGTACAACAAGACCAACCCGGCTGTGAAGATCGAGCTGGTCGAATACGACAGCCAGGCGGACCCGTCGAAGGCGGTCGCCCTGGCCCAGCAGGCGATCAAGACCGACAAGATCGTCGGCCTGATCGGCCCCGCGTTCTCCGGTGAGTCCGCCCAGGTGGCGCCGGTGCTGGAGGAGGCGAAGCTGCCGAGCGTCTCGGCGTCCGCCACCAACGCCGCGCTGTCGGCGAACGGTTGGAAGTACTGGCACCGGGTGCTGCCGAGTGACAACGTTCAGGGCCCCGGTATCGGTGACTTCATCGCGACGGGCCTCGCCGCGAAGAACGTTTTCGTCATCGACGACAAGTCCGAGTACGGCAAGCCGCTTGCCGACGCGGTCAAGGGCGCGCTTGAGGCCAAGAGCGTGAAGCTGACGACCGACTCGCTTGACCCGACCGAGAGTGACTTCTCCTCGGTGGTGAACAAGGTCGCGGCCGCCAAGCCTGACGCGATCTTCTTTGGTGGTTACTACGCCGCGGGCGGCAACCTGCTCAAGCAGCTCCGCGACAAGGGTGTCAAGGACGCGAAGTTCCTGTCCGGTGACGGTTCGCTGGACAAGGGTCTGATCGACGGCGCCGGTGCCGCGAACGCCGAGGGCGCGCTGGTCGGCTGCCCGTGCTACATCGCGACCCCGGATGTGACCGACGCCAAGGTGAAGGCGTTCGCCGACTCCTACAAGGCCGCTTACAGCGCGGACCCGGCGATCTACGCGGCCGAGGGTTACGACGCCGCGACGGTCTTCGTCGAGGCGATCAAGGCGGGCAACACCACTGCTGAGAAGATCAACGAGTTCATCTCCACGGTGGACTTCGCGGGTGTCTCCAAGCAGGTCAAGTTCGAGGCCAACGGTGAGGTCTCGGCGAAGGACATCTACATCTACCAGGTCAAGGATGGTGCCATCGGCCTGCTGGGCAAGGCCACCGAGGCCAAGCTGGGTTAGTCCGGCGCTGAAGGAGATTAGGTAGTCGGCGCGTGAGAAGCGGGAACGCGCAGCGCGTTCCCGCTTCTCGCGTACTTCCAGAGAGTCCACGAGGTTCTGCTGGAGGCGGTGTGCTACCCGGAAGTGCAGGCGACCCCCGCTAGAAGTGGTAAACCCTAGTGCTCAATGACTTCATCAATCAGTTCTGGCCGGCGACGATCGACGGCCTGGCCTTCGGCTCGATCTACGCCCTGATCGCGCTCGGCTACACCATGGTGTACGGCGTGCTGCGGCTGATCAACTTCGCGCATTCAGAAGTTTTCATGATCGGCACGTTCGGCGCGATGCTGGTGCCGTTCGTGTTCGGCATCAACTCGGCGCTGACCGGCATCGCGTTGGTCGGTGTCGTGTTGGCGATGATCCTGGCCGGCATGCTCGCCTCGGCGGGCACCGCGATCACGCTGGAGCGGATCGCCTACCGGCCGCTGCGCAAGCGCGGCGCGTCCCGGCTGGCGGCGCTGATCTCGGCCATCGGCGCCTCGATCTTCCTCCAGGAGTTGTTCGCGCTCCTGGTGATCCCGAATGTCTTCAACCGTCCGGAGCAGGGTCGTATTCAGATGGCTCTGCCCCGGCTGATGGAGCGGAGCGAACTTTTCTCGATCTTCGGGCACCCTGTCCGGATCGACCAGATATTCGTTATCCTCGCGGCGATCGGCATGATGATCGCGCTGGACGCCCTGGTGAACCGCTCGAAGATCGGCCGAGGTATTCGCGCTACCGCGCAGAACCCCGAGGCGGCCGTTCTGATGGGCGTCGACATCAACAGGATCGTCCGGATGACCTTCCTCATCGGCGGCGGCATGGCCGGTGTGGCGGGTGCGCTCTATCTGATCTCGTACGAGAACACGCACTACTTTGTCGGATTCCTCTTCGGTATCAAGGCGTTCACCGCGGCGGTCCTGGGTGGCATCGGCAACCTGCGCGGCGCCCTGGTGGGTGGAATCACGCTCGGGCTGGTGGAGAACTACGGAGCCATCTTCTTCGGCTCCGACTGGAAGCACGTGATCTCCTTCACCATCCTCGTCTTGGTCCTGATGTTCCGCCCCACCGGAATCCTCGGTGAATCACTCCAGCAGGCGCGCGCATGAACCAGAATAATTTCCTGGCAGGTTTCCGCCATGCCCTCGACCGCCTCGGCGATGTCGTGGCGGGTATCCGTAGTGCTCTCGGCCGCTTCGGCGACGCCATGCACGATCGCTGGCTGAGCACTCCCGGCTGGCAGCGCTGGACGCTGTACGTGCTCCTGATCGTCGGGGCGCTGCTGCTGCCGTCGGAGAGTCTCGCCCCCTTCATGTCGCCCTACACCGACTGGGCGAGCATCCTGTTCTTCCCGATCGGGACGTATGTGGTCCTGGCGATCGGCCTGAACGTGGTGGTCGGTCAGGCGGGTCTGCTCGACCTGGGTTTCGTCGCGTTCTACGCCGTGGGCGGTTACGCGATGGCGCTGATCGGTACCCGGCTGGGCTGGAACTTCTGGCTCATCCTGCTGGTCGGCATCGGGATCTGTGCCCTGTCGGGCCTCACGCTGGGCGCTCCGACGCTGCGGTTGCGCGGTGACTATCTGGCGATCGTCACGCTGGGCTTCGGTGAGATCATTCGTATCACCGCCCGTAACACCGACGAGATCGGTGGCCCGAACGGCATCCGCGGCATTCCGCACCCGCCGAGCATCGAGGACTTCCAGCTCTTCGGGATCAACTTCTCCGAGGTGTTCGGGGTGGATCCGCTCAAGTACGGCGTGCTGGACCCGCGTCCCTACTACTACCTGCTGGTCGCGCTGGCCGTCGTCGTGATCATCCTGGTCAAGCGCTGGGAGAAGAGCCGGGTCGGGCGTGCCTGGGCGGCGATCCGTGAGGACGAGGACGCGGCCGAGGTCATGGGCGTGCCGACGTTCCGCTTCAAGATGCTCGCCTTCGCGATCGGTGCCTCCATCGGTGGCGCGATGGGCGTGCTGTGGGCGGCGAAGGCCATCTCGATCAACCCGAACGACTTCCAGTTCCTGCTGTCGGCGACGATCCTGGCCGCGGTGGTCATGGGTGGTTCGGGCAACCTGCCGGGTGTCATGCTGGGTGCCTTCCTGGTGGCCTGGCTGCCCGAGCGGTTCCGCGGCCTGCAGGAGTACCGCATGCTGATCTTCGGCGCGGTGCTGGTGGCGTTGATGATCTTCCGTCCGGAGGGTCTGCTGCCGTCGCGTCAACGCAAGGCGGAGTTGCAGGAGGGAACAGGCGGGATGGGTACGCTCGGGGCCGAGGTTCCCGGGCCCGATTCGCAGGTTGAGGAGGTGGCTTCCAAGTGAGCGCCGAGGTGAATCCGGCCACTGTGACCTCGGAGGTGGCACAGCCGGAGCGGAGCGGCCGCACCATGTTGGAGCTGCGGAACCTCGTGATGCGGTTCGGCGGTGTCACGGCGCTGCGCGAGGTCGACCTGACCATCAAGGAGGGGGAGATCTTCGCGCTCATCGGCCCGAACGGCGCCGGCAAGACCACGGTCTTCAACGTGGTGACCGGGGTCTACCAGCCGACCGAGGGCGAGGTCCGGTTCCTGGACGAGAAGATCAGCGGCGTCAAGCGCTTCAAGATCACAAAGCGGGGTATCGCCCGCACGTTCCAGAACATCCGCCTGTTCCACAACATGACGGCCATCGAGAACGTCATGGTGGGCGCGGACGCGCACCACAAGTCGGGCATGGTCAGCGTGGCGCTGGGGCTTCCCTGGCACCGCAGGGCCGAGCGCGACGGGCGTGCGCTGGCGATGGAGCTGCTCGACTTCGTCGGCATCTCGCACCGCGCGCAGGATCACGCCAAGAACCTGCCCTACGGTGACCAGCGCCGTCTGGAGATCGCCCGCGCCCTGGCGACCAACCCGAAGCTGCTGCTGCTGGACGAGCCCGCCGCCGGTATGAACCCGGCGGAGAAGGTGGCGCTGCAGCAGCTCATCCGGGACATCCGGGACGCCGGGCGGACGATTCTGATCATCGAGCACGACATGAGCCTCATCATGGGCATCAGTGACCGCATCGCGGTGCTGGACTTCGGCCAGAAGATCGCCGATGGCCTGCCGGACGAGGTGCGGACCGACCCCCGGGTCGTCGAGGCGTATTTGGGAGCTCCCGCCGATGCTTCTTGAGGTCAAGGACATCCATGTCCACTACGGCAAGATCGAGGCGCTCAAGGGCATCTCGGTCGAGGTGAACGAGGGCGAGATCGTCACGCTCATCGGGGCGAACGGGGCGGGTAAGACCACCACCCTGAAGACGATCTCGGGCCTGCGCCCGCTGTCGTCGGGGCGCATCACCTTCGACGGCAATGACATCAGCAAGATGCCCGGTCACCAGCGGGTCGTCGCGGGTCTGGGGCAGGCGCCCGAGGGCCGGGGCGTGTTCCCGGGCATGACGGTGCAGGACAACCTGCTCATGGGCGCCTACACCCGCTCGGGTGATTTCAGCGCAGACCTGGACGAGGTCTACGAGCTGTTCCCCCGCCTGCTGGAGCGCAGGACCCAGATGGGCGGCACGATGTCCGGAGGTGAGCAGCAGATGCTCGCCATCGGCCGCGCGCTGATGGCCAAGCCCAAGCTGCTCCTGCTCGACGAGCCGTCGATGGGTCTGGCGCCGCTGATCGTGCAGCAGATCTTCTCGATCATCGAGGAGATCAACCGCCGGGGCACCACGGTGCTGCTGGTGGAGCAGAACGCCCAGCAGGCGCTGAAGCTGGCCCACCGCGCCTACGTCCTGGAGACCGGGCAGGTGGTCAAGAGCGCGCCCGCGGACGAGCTGCTCAACGACCCGGCCGTGCAGGCCGCCTATCTGGGCGGTGGAGCGGCGCACGACCTGGTCGAGGAGGCGGCGGGTGCTCCCGGCTCCGCCTCCGCTTCGGAGGAGCCGGCCTGATCCGTGCCTTCCATGGCAGGGGGCGGGGCCCCCCCCCGGGGGGGGCGGGGGGGCCCCCCGGGCCCGGGGGGGGCGGGCCCGGGGGCCCCCCCCCCCGCGGGGGGGGGCCCCCCCCCCCGGG
>NZ_JBEOZN010000194.1:0-14905 GCF_040298085.1 Streptosporangium sp. NPDC001681
CCGGATACCTCATAACTCCGGCATACCGAACGTGCGGTCATCTAGCGGTCATAAATCACCATCGATGATCTAACTCCCGAGCTTCAACCTCAGTAACTAGGACTTGCCCGTAATGGATCCTAGTCCCGCCGCTGAGAGGTGGGGCTCCGTCAAAGGACAGCAGAGCCCCGCAGAGGACCAGAATTATTCACAGGCGGTCGACCCATCTCGTTCCCTATTCTGAGAGGGATGTGACGAAACAGCTCTTCCAGCCCGCTGCCATGACCGCGCGAGAGGCGGGCCCGACGTGATGATCGATTACAACGTCAGCGACCATTGGTCCGCTGACGATCCAGACTGGCTGAAGTCCCTCGTCTCGTCACTCGACCGTCACCACGGTGTTAGCACCGTTCTGCCGCTTACCGTGATCGTCGAGGAGGTCCTGGAGTGGCTGGAGCTTGCCAGCGGCGTCGACGCCTGGAAGAAGGCCGCCAACCGAACGTCGCTACAGCTCGACCTCGACGAGTCCATAGGCGCGCTTGGTGCCTCGCTTCGAGCACATATCGCCGCACCACTCGCACAGTTCCAAGCCGCCTTCTCGCAGCTCATCGGTAGCCCTGCGACCGTCCTGGCGGAGCCACCGGGCACCCGCACCGGCTCTATCTGGACCAACATCACCGCGGCCGCAAAGGATCTCCTCGAAGCGCTCGAAGCGGACGAAGCCGTCCGCGCCAGCTGGGACGACCTCGTGGCCGCGGCTCAGGACCGTACCCTGGAAAGCCGGGAATACCGCCCGATCGCTGAACTGCTCTTCGACCAGTTGCGCAGGCGCGGTCTTAGCGCGGAGTGGACTTTCCTCGACCTCGTCTCGGTCGTGGCATTCGGCCGTGATCCCGACGATATTCCCATCGGTCAGACGAACGTACCGCTGGAGGAGCGAATCGCGATCGCCCGGACCCACGTCAGTACTCCAGCTGAAATCGAGCCGATCGTAGTATGGCTCGGCTACCAGGGCCGAGTGTCCCTACACCTCTCCGCTGGACGAGTGTCCTTCATGGACGCCCACTGGGCGGTGCCCAACGCAAAGCCCGAGGGGCAGGACTTCGAGCACAAGGCAGAGCTGTGGGAACTAGTGCAGGGCGACTCCCTCTTCAAGGTCGCGAAGCTTGTCGACGAGGAGTCCGACGTGGACTTCCTGGTTCGCGTCGACCTCGGGAAAACCACGGCAGCCGGTGCGTTCGACCGTGCCGTTCGCATTGTGAACACGATCCTCAACGTCTCGATCCACAACGCCGGCGGGATCCGCCCACACCTCGCCCAGCACGGGCTCCTGCGCTCCGGTCAGGCTAGCTCCTCTACCTTTAGAGGCTCCCGGCGCGAGACAGGCTTCCCCGACGATCACTACGGCGCGGGCATCACCGCAAAAGCGATCGAGGAATACGGACCACGCATCGCCTTGGCGCTGGCCCGCGAAGAGCTACCCCGATTTCTCGCGGCCGCACTCGAAGTGCAGACCACCGCCGACTACCCTTTCAGCCGCGATATGGCGCTGCGCAAGCCGTCCGAAGCAGACATCAGCAGCGTGATCCCCCTTGGGGACCGCGTAGTGCAACACATCGCGGCGCACGCAGCGCTCGCCCCCAACAACTTGTTCGATCTCCTCGGCGAGCGCTGGGCACATGCTCGGTGGCTTACCGATGTGCGGCGAGCCGTTCATATGTGTCTGCTCGGCGGTAGAGGCCGGGACGGGCTGCTCAACGAGCTGCGCCGCGTGTGGTTCGCGAACGATCCGTCGCGCCCGTGGATCCTGTTCGTCGCTGACCGCTCTGGCGACCTGCTCTCGCTCTGCCGCATCGAGTCCGAGCGCGCCTGGATCAGGCGGATGTTCGCAAGCGTGAGCGACTTCGCCAAGTATCGCGCCCTGGTTGAGTACTACACCACCGAAGGTGTCGTGTTGGAGGCCAGACGTCGTCGTGTCCGGAATGCCTTGGCGCACGGCAACCCCGCCACCTTCGCGGTTGTTGAGTCCGTGCGCGAGTACGCCGAGTTTCTGAGCGGCGGCGCACTCAACCTTGCTCTCGAGTCCTACGTCGAAGGCACGGTGCCCGCTGCCGCGCTCAGGAAGCGGACTGATGAGTTCACCGCAATGCAGGCAGGTCAGGACGCCGCCAGCTACTGGCGGGCTCGCCTCACCGCTAAAGCTCTAACGAGTGCGGACTCGTCGTAGGCATGGGTATCGGCACATCGGCGCCACCAGGCCAACCGACACAGGCGTACTACTGCATGTTGTTCAGGATGTACTCAGACACCCTCAATCGAGACCATCCAGCCCCATTGCTCGGAACGAACGGCCGAAATTAGGACTCTTCCCCAAATCGGGCAGCAGCGTCCGATGATCTGGCAGGGGACGTCCGGTCGTCGGCATGAGCGGACGTAGCGGCTCCCTCTTGGGCCTACGGTCACGGACGATGAGGAATCGATGCATGATCCCTAGGCCAGCCGTCAAGCATCAACTGGGACAGAAACGTCAGTCATCTCCTGGGACTGGACAGTAAGTAGGCTCCGGTGATCTTGAGGCTGTAGTGGCTACTCGGGTGCCTCGTCGGGCTCCGTGGTGCGTTCCTCGGTGGTGGTGACGAAGCTGCCCATGCCGCGTTCGGTGCGGATCCACCGGTCCTTGCGTAGGGCGTTCATGACCTTTTGCGCGGTCTGGGTGGCGATGCCGAACTCTTGGGTGAGGTCGACAACCGAGGGGATGCGTTGGCCTGGCTTGTACTGGCCGGCCTCGATGCGCTTGACGATGATGTCTCGCACCTGTCGCCACCTGGGCAGATCATCGCGCAACTCGGTCATGAGCACACGGTAGAAGCCCGTAGCGGAGGGCACTCCAGCGGAACATACTGCTGTGTTCTATGGTGTTCTATAGAATTGCATGTCTATGATGCGGCCATGGCATCGGCGAGCGGTGGCCTACGTGCCAGCTCGGGACCGCTTCCCCACACCGGTCCCGTCCCCTGGTGCTGGAGGGCGCCAAGGGACACGGCTCCGGGTTCCGCTCACCGATGCCCACCCACCAAGAGCTTTCGCCGAATGACGTGGAGAAGGGAGTGAGCCGTGACCGCGACCTTCCCCGACGACACAGCGGTAAGGGCTGCCGAAGAACTCCGTGAGGCCCTGACCCGGTACGGGATCACTGCCGATGTGCATGACGGGTACGGGCTGGCGCTCGTGTCGGTCTGGGTGGATCTGATCGTGTGGTGCCGCGGGGATCAGTTCTGGTGGCGTACCGGCTGGAACCCCCGCCAGTACCGCCCCGTCTACGCCCGTCACCCGGCAACCGAACCTCACCAGGCCACGCATCGCGTCGCCCTGCGGTACGCGGAGTTGCGGCAGATCCATCCACTGCCGGAGCAGAGAACGGCGTACCCGGCATGACCGCGTCCGGCGGGAGGTCGCTGATGCTGCCGGTTCGTTCACCTGGGTTGGCTGCCGGGGCGCTGGTGCGGCCTGCGGAGGATCTTCGCCTGGGGGATCTCCTGGCTTTCGAGCGTGATCGTGATCAGCCGTTCCGGATCACTCCGGTCCCCGGCAAGGAATACGAGCGCGGACATCGTGCCGTTGATCTCGTGTGGGGACAGGTCACCCAGCTCGGCCGCTTGGGTAGTGGTGGCTGCTGGTTGAAGCCGCCGACGTTCCTGCTGTCGGTCTTCTGCTCGTTTCCCGCGGACGGCTCTCTGATCACCACTTTGTTCAACCATTCCCCCGTGCTGCTCCGGCCTGGCCACAGACAGCGGGATCGGATGGTGAACCCATGAACGGGCGTGACGGCGGTCCCTGGGAGGGGTACGCCGTCACGCCTCACCACACCGGCCATGTCTGGAATGGAATGAGGACGCGATGTCTGAACGGTTCGCTCAACAGCTTCCGACCTGGCCTCTGCCCGCGGTGGGCGCTGGGCCGGTGATCGAGGGGTGGCAGACCGAACAGAGTGGGTGGGGCGTCTTCTCCGCACACCGCACCCCCGAACGCGTGCTGACCGAACAGGAGATGCTCGCCGGGCTCACTGGGCATCTGGTCGCGGAAACGGCCAAGGAACTCCTCCAGCTGGCCGACGAACAGCAATGCATCGCAGAGCGGCTGAACGATGTACCGCCGGTGTGTCCGCACTGCGGGCGCGCCCAGGGAGACGCGCCGCTGATCGTAACGGCGGATGAATCCTCGGTCACAGCTGAGCGGTGCGCACGCAGCTACCCGACCGGGGCCGACTGCCTTCACCACGAGGTGGAGTGGACCCGCCCGAATCCTCTGCCCGATGGTGCCCGTTGTCGACAGTGCGGCACCTGGTGGCGGCTGGACCTGATCCCCGACGAGGTAGCGGCTCGTCTCAAGGGCGGCACTCCTGCGACTGAGGACAACCGGCCTGCCGTAGTCGATCGTAGGCACCCCTGATCTCGCGTGCTGCGGCGTCGGCTCCGAGACGGTCGGTGTGGAGGCGTAGGTGAAAGAACCCGGCGTCGGTGCTCGTCTCCAGGTCGGTGAGTGTCTCGTCCCATGCGGTCAGGCGCTTGTGGGTGTCGACGTCACCGCGGCTTCGGGATCGTTGTTCGGTGACCTCGCGCGGAACCCACAGCAGCACCCGGAGCCAGGAATCCGGAGTTCGGCCGATGAGGCGGCGCAGGTCGTCGAGGTTGCCCATGTGGACGACGGGGACGTAGCCGGCGGCGTGGCGGTCTTCGATCGTTTGGCGGTCGATGGCGTAGACGTTGCCGTAGCAGTGGGTTTCAGCGACCAGTCGGCCCGCCTGGCGGAGCTTGTCCAGGTGCTCGGCGCTGACGAACTCGTACCCGTCTGCTCGGCCGGTGCCGACCTTGAGCTTGGGCAACGCCGAACAAGAAGAGCGCCCCCAAGCTCCGCGACGGCGTCATGAAGCGCGGAAACACCTGGTCCTACGTGATCCGCGTCAAGGACCCGGAGACCGGCGAGAGCAAGCCCAAGTGGGTGAGCGGTTTCGAGACCGAGGATGACGCCAAGGCCGCTCGCGATGAGGCTCGGGTGAAAGCTCGCCGCGGTGAGTACGTCGACCGGAACGCGATCACCGTGGGCGAGTATCTTGACGAGTGGATCGAAGGGCACTCGGTCGAGATCAAGCCGAAGACGCTCAAGGACTACCGCGACATCATCACCCGCTACGTCAAGCCGCACATCGGGCGTCAGAAACTTCAGGCCGTCCGTCCCGCCACGATCACGAAGCTCTACCGGGACCTGATGGCCGGCGGCGGCAAAAACGGCCGCAAGCTCTCGGCTCGTACGATCGACTACGTGCACGCGGTCCTCCGCAAGGCGTTCCGGGATGCGGTTGAAGTCGACCAGGTCCTTTCCTCCAACCCTGTCGAGCGGGCCAAGCGTCCTCGGCGGGATGTCCAGGAACCCGGCACGGTGTGGACTACCGACCAGCTCAAGACCTTCCTACAGATCATGTCCGCGCATCGGCTGTCCGCCTTCTTCCATGTGGCTGCCTACACGGGCGCCCGGCGCGGGGAGTTGCTCAACCTGCGTTGGTCAGACGTCGACCTCGACGGCAAGCAGATCACCATCACCGGATCGGCCGCCTTCATCGATGGCGAACGCATCGAGGGAACCACCAAGAGCGGCCGGAAGCGCATCGTCAGCCTCGACGACGGAACGGTCAAGGTCTTCAAAGCACAGCGAAGCAAGCAGGCTGCCGACAAGCTGGCGGCCGGACAGGAGTGGAAGGGAACGAGCAACCACGTGTTCACGACCGGCTGGGGTGAACCGATCCATCCCGACACGGTCAGCTCGCTCACCGCGACCATGATCCGCCGCTACAACGATCCATCGAAGGGACCGAAACCCAAGAATCCGCTCCCGCACGCCCGGCTCCACGACCTCCGGCACATCCACGCCACGACTCTGCTCCTAGCGGGCGTCCCCGTCCATGTCGTCGCCGCCCGACTCGGCCACGCCGACCCGTCCATCACGCTCCGCGTCTACGCCCACGTGATCCGAGCGGCGGAAGCCTCCGCGGCCGACATCTTCGCCGAGGCCATCGGGGAGTAGGAAGGATCGAAACCCAAGCGCGACCCAGTAGGCCCGTGACGGCATTTCGCCTAGCGGGTCTACTGGTGTGTCGTCGCCTGTTGGCATCTGGCGGAGCCAGGCCGAATGGGATAGGAATTCCAAGATCAGAACTTGGAGGTTGTTCCTGTGGCGTCCACGGATTTGCCGTCTCAACCACCGGTGGTGGCTGAACGCCCCCGGCCGTGGCGGCTTCAGTCGCAGGGATACGTGGCCGTCCTCGGTGGGGTTGCCGCCGTCACCGTCATCGCGCTGATGAACGCCGCTCGCCTCGATGTGCCGAAGAAGGGCAGAGTGCTCATTGCCGGTGCCGGTCTTCTCGGGCTGATCGTGGATGTCGTCATGATCTGGGATACCAGGGTGAGCCCCGACGCCTACACCGTGTTGTCGGTGTTGCTCGCACTGGTCGTTCATATCGTTCAAGTGGGCGTGCAGAGACCGCACGATCGGGGAGCCCTGCTGCTGTCCAGAGGGAAAGATCATGCGCCGATGTGGCTGGCGGGTGCAGTCGCCATCCTGGTCGGCGGCGTACTCCACTACTTCATGCTGACCACGCTCGGAGGGTGATGGGAGCCAACCGGGAGCCAAGCCTGTTAGCAAGGGTGTTAGCAAGAAGCTCGAACGATCAAGGAACGACGAAGGCCCCTGAGGGCGTAATGCCTGTTCAGGGGCCTTCTTGCATGTGTGCGGCCGGAGGTACTCGAAACCCCAACCTTCTGATCCGTAGTCAGATGCTCTATCCATTGAGCTACGGCCGCTCGCTGCGTAAGCAAGCATAGCGGGTTTTGTGGGGTGCCTCGAACCGGTTAGCCGATCGGTTCGTGATCGAGGGAGGGCGCGAGCACCGCGCCGAGGTCGGACGGTGTGACAGGCCCTGGATCAGAGGGTCAGGCGGACCGGAGGATCGAGGAGAGGACACCGGGAAATCGGGTCTCCATCTCGGCGAGGCGGAGTTCGTGGCGGCGGAAGCTGCCTTCGGGGGTGACGCGGAGGAGCCCGGCCTCACGGAGGACCTTCAGGTGATGGGAGAGGGTCGACATGCTCACCGGGACGTCGAACTGGCCGCAGACCACGCCGCCGGCCTCGGCGAGTTGGCGGACGACCGAGAGCCGGACCTCGTCGGCGAGGGCGTTCAGCATGGTGGGGAGGGTGACGGAGGAGACGTCCGGATGGTGAAGGGCCCGCATGGGCCGATCCTAGCCAAGGATTTCGAGGCTTTGACAAACATCGAAGTCCAGCAGCACAATCGAACCAAGCAATTCGACCATCATCGAAATCTTTGGCGGCCAGATGACCCCCGACGACGTGCTCTCCACCACCCGGGCCGTACGCAGGCGACTGGATCTCACCCGGCCCGTCCCCCGCGAGCTCATCGAGGAGTGCCTCAAGCTCGCCGTACAGGCTCCGACCGGGCGTAACCGCCAGCGCTGGCACTTCGTCGTGGTCACCGAGCGGGGGCAGCGGGAGAGGATCGCGGCGCTGTGGCGGGAGGGGATGAACCGGCCGGGGACGCCGATGCCGGAGGAGGACGCGCGGCGGGCGTACGCGTTCCCGGGCTCGATGGAGCGGGTCTGGGAGGGAGCGGATCATCTGTACCGGCACATTCACCAGGTGCCGGCGTTCCTCATCCCGTGCATCACCGGGCGGACCGAGGGAGCGAGCGCGCATGAGCAGGCCAACACGTTCGGCTCGATCCTGCCCGCCGTCTGGAGCTTCATGCTGGCCGCACGGGCCAGGTCGCTGGGTACGGCCTGGCTGGGACCGCTCCGGCTGGAGCGGGAGGCGGCCCAGGTGCTCGGCATCCCGTACGGGAAGGTGATGCAGGTGGCGTTCGTTCCGCTGGCCTACACGATCGGCACCGATTTCAAGCCCGCGCGCCGGGTGCCGATGGAGGAGGTCACCCACTGGGATCGCTGGTGACACCGCGACCGATGCGCGGAATCAGTCACCGGAATCGCCGGCGACGCCGACCTTCTTCGGGAACAGCGTGTAGCTCAGCGGCCAGAGCACGGCGATCAGGGGGATCTTGAGCGCACCGGCCATGAAGGCGATCAACGCCGTGGTCCGTGACGGGTCGCCGACGATGAGGATCAGGCCGAACAACAGGGCGCAGGCGATGCCGTACGCGAGAACGATCCTGAGCCAGATGCCCCATTCGTACCGGGCCCTGGCCATGCCGCCGGGCGGAGGTCGCCACGGCTCGGGGCCACCGGCGAAGCGATGGGCGAACTTCGCGTCGGCCCAGGTGATCGTACGGTGGCCGAAGACGATCGAGTAGCCGATGTAGGCGGCGGCCAGCCCGTGGCGCCAGTCCGCCTGGGCGCCGCCGCGCATGTCGATGACGGAGGCGATGAGGAGGACCATATCGAGCAGCGGAACCGCCAGCAGCAGCGCCGTGCTGAGTCGGCGCATGCCCCACAGGTAACGTGAGGCGAGCCCCAGGCCCAGCAGGATCCAGAACCCGATCTCGCATCCGATGATGATCGCCAGAACCATGGATTCATCCTCCCAACCCGGTCGACCTGGGACATCGTCGGAGCTGATGAACCGGTGTACATCCTTTTATGTACCGGCGATCCTCCCTGCGCCGCTCCTGCGGGCCGTATCGGAATGATGGGATGAGAGGCATGAGACGAGACGCGCTGGGGGCCGTGGCGTGTTTCGTCGTCGGTCTCCTGCTGCTCGCCGCGGGCGCCTACCAGCACCGATGGGCCGCCGCCCCGCTGTTCATCGGGCCGCTGGCGATCTCGTGTGTGGGGGTCGCGGTACGGCGGAGCAGGCCGCTGCTGGCGCTCGTGCTGGGGGGTGTGGCCTTCGTCGGCGACTCCGCCATGGGCCCGTCGCTGGGTACGCTCCTGATCGTCACCGACAACCTCTACTCGGGGGTCAGGTACGGTCCCCGCGCGCTGGGCAGGTGGATGCTCGGCATCACCTCGGTGATCGCCGTCGTCGCGGGTGTGGTCGCCGGGGTCCTGTTCAGGCAGTGGGCCGCCGCTGCCGTCTTCCTCGTCCAGACGGGCCTGGTCGGGGTGACCCCCGTCCTCACCGCGATGATCATAAGACAGCTGGAGGACCAGGCGACCTCCGAGCGTGCGCGGGCCGAGCAGGTGGCGCGGCTGGCGGAGCTGGACCGGGCGGCCGCGGTGCAGGCCGAGCGGGCCCGGATGGCACGGGAGTTGCACGACATGATCGCGAACCACTTCAGCGCGATCGCCATCCAGTCCACCGCCGTCCTCTCCCGCCGGGACCTGGACGCGCAGACCGTACGGAAGGTGCTGGAGTCCATCAGGGAGAACAGCGTCGAGGGCATGGGTGAGATGCGTGCCATGATCGGGCTGCTCCGGCAGGACGGCGAGGAGCCCGAGGCGATCCGGCGCCGGGTGGCCGAGACTGAAGAACTGGCGGAGCGGGCCCGGGAGGCGGGGCTTGACGTGCGGATACGGGTGGACGGCGATGTCAGGGAACTGCCCGCCTCGGTCGATCTGGCCGGTTACCGGATCGTCCAGGAGTCGCTGACCAACGCGCTCAAGCACGGTGGAAAGGCCGCCGACGTGGTGATCGGCTACCTGCCGGGGCTGGTCACCCTGACCGTGGACAACCCGGTGGGCGAAGCGGAGCGGAAGCTGCCCGGCGCGGGTGCGGGGATCATCGGCATGCGGGAGCGCACAAACCTCGTCGGCGGCGTCTTCGAGGCCGGACCGCATAATGACGGCTGGCGCGTCCGCGCCGAGTTGCCCACTCTGGAGAGCACGTGACCATCCGAGTCCTCGTCGCCGACGATCACGCGGCGGTCCGCGCCGGGATCGTCCTCATCCTCGACGGTCACGACGACATCGAGGTCGTCGGCCAGGCCGCCAACGGCGAGCAGGCCGTCGCGATGGCCTCCGAGCTCCGCCCGGACGTGGTGCTGATGGACATCCGGATGCCGAAGCTCGACGGGATCTCCGCGACGCGCGCGCTGAGCGGGATCGCCGACGTGCTGATCCTGACCACCTTCGACATCGACGAGTACGTCTTCGGGGCGCTGCGGGCCGGAGCCGCCGGGTTCCTGTTGAAGAACACCGACGCCGACGCCCTGGTGAACGCGGTGCGGGTGGTGGCCAGGGGCGACGGGCTCATCGCGCCCTCGGTCACCCGGCGGCTGATCTCTGCCTTCGGCGCGTCGGTCCCCGCGCGCAGGCCGTACGAGATCGGCGGCCTCACCCCGCGCGAGCGCGAGGTACTGGCCTGCATCGGCCGGGGCCTGTCGAACACGGAGATCTCCGTGGAGCTGGACATGGCGGAGGCGACGACGAAGACTCACGTCAGCCGGTTGCTGAACAAGCTGGGTCTCCGCAGTCGCGTCCAGGCCGCGATCCTGGCTCAGGAGCTCTCCACGGAGGGCTGAGTCAAGGAGGGCGCCCTCCGCGGGAGAGGTGACCGCATGGTCAGGAGCTCTCCGCCGGGACGTACAGCGAGAGGGTCTCCGCGACGCAGGCGGGCTTGGGCTTGCCCTCGACCTCCACGGTCAGCCGCATTTTCGACAGGTAGCCCGAGGGGGTGCCCTTGAGGTCGACGAGTTCGGCGCCTGCCCGGACCCGCGCGCCGACCGGGATCGGCGAGGGGAAACGGACCTTGTTGAGCCCGTAGTTGATGCCCATGGCCAGATCGCCCACCTGGAACAGCTCCACCATGAACGAGGGCAGCAGCGCCAGGCTCAGGTATCCGTGGGCGATGGTGCCGCCGAACGGCCCCTGCTCCGCCTTCTCCACGTCCACGTGGATCCACTGGTGGTCGCCGGTCGCGTCGGCGAACAGGTTGACCTGTTCCTGGGTGATCTCGCGCCACTCGGTGTAGCCGAGATGCTCCCCGACGGCGGACTTGAGCTCGATGATGTTGGCGAAAATCCTCATATATGGAACTTTATTCCGTTGGGAGGGCAGCGAGAAGCCACAAGCGCATCAACTCCCTCAGCCATGCCTTTGTTTTCGCTGTACGGCCCGCGGCGTAATACCGGCCGTTCATCCGGGTTCCCTAACGTGCCCGCCATGAGACGACGTATGACGATCACCATCGGCGCGGCCGTACTGGCACTGGCGGTGTCCGCACCGGCGGTGGCCGACCCTGGACAGCCCGGTTCCGACAGGCACGGACGCTCCGAATTCGGGCGCGCCACCCTGACCGGGTTCGCCTCCCTGCCCGCACTGACCTTCGTACCCGGCAGCGAGCCGTCGGGGGCGCAGCTCGGCACGGCTCCGATCAACGGGGTGACCCCGCCGTTCACCGGGCAGCCGGTGCAGGGTTTCAGCGGCATCGTGCGGCGGCAGGACGGTACCTTCGACGTGCTGTCGGACAACGGCTACGGCGGCAAGGCCAACAGCGCGGACTTCCTGCTGCGGGTGCACCAGGTGAAGCCCGACTTCAAGCGTGGCAAGGTCGCGGTGCTCGGCGGGTTCGACCTGAGCGACCCCGACGGTCACGTCGGCTGGGCGCTGACCCGGGCGGACCGGAAGCTGACCGGCGCGGACTTCGACGTGGAGTCGATCGTACGGACCTCCGACGGCACCTACTGGATCGGGGACGAGTTCGGCCCGTTCCTGCTGCACTTCTCCGCCACCGGCAAGCTGCTTGAGGCGCCGATCCCGCTGCCCGGCGTGAAGGCCCCGGAGAACCCGTCCCTGGGCGGCGAGCAGCCCAACCTGGGGCGGAGCAAGGGCTTCGAGGGCATGGCCCGTTCGGTCGACGGTCGCACGCTGTACCCGCTGCTGGAGGGCACCGTGACCGGCGACGAGGCCGGGACGCTGCGGATGAACGAGTTCGACCTGCGCAAGCGGGCCTACACCGGCAAGCGCTGGACCTACCGGCTGGAGAGCCCCGACAACGCGATCGGCGACATGATCGCAGTCGATCGGCACCGGTTCCTCGTCATCGAGCGCGACAACCTTGAGGGGGACGCGGCCAGGACCAAGCACATCTACCTGGTGGACATCCGCCACGCGGACCTGCGCAAGACCCTCGTCGCCGACCTGCTCGACCTGGCCAACCCGCACGGCCTGGGTGGGTTCGGGAAGACCTTCAGGTTCCCGTTCCAGACCATCGAGGACGTGGTGATCCTCGACGACCGGACTCTGGGCGTGCTCGACGACAACAACTTCCCGTTCTCCGCCGGCCGTACCCCGGGCCGGCCCGACGACAACGAGTTCATCACCGTGCGCCTGTCGCGCCCGCTTCTGGCCGACCCCCGCGTCTACCGGTAACGGTCCGTGGACCTGCCTGGTATCGCCGGTAACACCGGCTATACCAGGCAGGTCGTCTCGCTGACCGGCGGCGCCTGCAGGGTTTCCCGCCGAGGAACCGGCCGGTAATTCGCAGTAACCTCGCCTCTCATAACATACGAACAACTATGACAAAACCGTAAATAATAATAGATAGACTCCCATCGGCCTTCACGGCGCCATTTATTTGCTCTGCCTCAACCGTTTCAATGAGCTATCTCACTGTCCGAGGGGTATCTCCTAGCTGCTGCCGCTTATGAGGTAGTGAGGGATATCAGATGTTTTCGGAACCAGAAACGAGATGGGGAAATAACGTGCTTCCTCGAAAGAGCGGACGGACACCGGGGCCGATCTCCGGCAGGCGGGTGGGCGTCCTCGCCATCGCGGCAGTCTCCGGCATCCTCATGACGTCGAACCAGGCACCGGCCAACGCCGCCATCGGGCAGGTCCAGGCGCTCGGCTCGATCTCACAGCTGAATGCCGACAGCACTCTCGACGGCCGCCTCTCCCCCAACCCCAACCCCTCCCGCCGGCAGTACCGCGAGGAGAGGCCCTCGGACAGGTGGCGGGGAAGGCCGCACCGCCACCAGGACCGTCCCTACGACCGTTACCGCGGCCGCCGGGGCGGGAACGACTTCAACGAGAACGAGGGACCCGGGCGCGAGCGCCTCACGCGCTCGGAAAGAATGATGAGGGACCTCCAGAACGACCCGTCATTCCCGGAGATCATCATCCGCGACAAGTAGTCCCTGACACCTGGCCGCGACAGGTGATACGCCGCCAAGTGGAACCTGTCCGGTGACGGCACGGCACGATGAGCAGGAGCGGTCACCCACGCCAGGAGCAGGGAAGAAGTGTGTGTCGTGCCGGTTCACACCGGTACGACACACACTGTCATTTAAAGCATGAATTTACATGCGGTTATGCCACCGAACTATGAGGAAATATGCTTTCCGGGCAATGCCGATTGTTGATCATCAGCATTGGACCGCCCGACCCTCCCGCCCCCCTGACATCATCACCTTTCCCCGCTCATCGGACATCATAAAAGCTCCCATGGAACACTACTCCCGAACAATCATCCTAAATCTGACTAAACCGTAGATGAGGCGTAGGTTTTTCTGCACAGTGCCGCTTATTTGCTCTTCCTGAACTATGCCGGAGCGTTATCCCCATAAGCCCCGGGTATCTCCTGTTCCGTCGTCACTTCCGTGGCTGCACGACGGGTCCGGATATTTTCGGAATTAGTAAAGATATGGGGAAATAACGTGCTTCCTCGTAGGAGCAAGTGGGCGTCAGCCCATTCCGGTAAGCGTGCCGGCGCTTTGGCCGTCGCGGCGATGGCAGGCATCCTCGTGATGTCGTCGAGCCAGGTTCCGGCGAGCGCCACCGCCGACAACGCAAGCATTCTGTTCGCACCTCACGGCGACAACGGGGGTAACGGAGGTAAAGGGGGCAAGGCCCGCCTCCAATATTCCGTGCACAGTGGTGAGAAGCCTATTCTTCGCCCGTGCCGCTCCTGCGGATGCCGCGGAGGCCGTCACTGCGGATGCCCTGGCGGTCCCGGCTGGGGTCGAGGTCGAGGCTGGGGCGGGGACGGGGACGGGGACGGGGACGGGGACGGTGCCCGGGACAACGACTGCGACCGGGGCGCCAGGCCCGCCTTCGACAAAGATCGGGGCCGGGACGTTGAACGCGACGACGAGCGCGACGGGCCCAGGGTGATCGATCTGACCGCCCCTGGCAGGCCTACTGGGCGGCGCCCCACTGCTACCAGTTCCACCAACGCGTTCGCAGGACCGGCAGGACCAGCAGGGCCTCCAGGACCGGCAGGACCAGCAGGGCCTCCAGGACCAGCAGGACCAGCAGGACCAGCAGGGCCTCCAGGACCAGCAGGACCAGCAGGGCCTCCAGGACCAGCAGGACCAGCAGGGCCTCCAGGACCGGCAGGACCCGCAGGACCGACAGGGCTGACAGGACCGACAGGGCTGACAGGACCAATGGGGCCAGGAGGACCCGCAGGACCGACAGGGCTGACAGGACCAATGGGATTGACAGGCCCGACGGGCCCCGCAGGACCCAGAGGCGCCACCGGCCCAGCAGGACCCGCAGGTGCGGCGCCCCTGGCAGGGCCGGTAGGACGCCCAGGACCAGCAGGACCAGCAGGACCTCAAGGCCCCGCGGGACCTAGAGGTCCGGCAGGCCCCAGGGGCGCGACAGGTCCGGCAGGTGCGACGCCCCTGGCGGGGCCCGCCACGCCCCCGTCCAGCGGATGCGTCGGCCTGACCGGCGCCATGGTCGCTCTCCAACCCGTCTGCGCCATCACACCTGCCAGTCTCAGCGGACATGTCTACTCCGCCGTGCCCACCGGCCTCGCCGTATCTACCTGCACCACCGGTGCCATGGGCCTCGTCAGTTCGTACGGGGCCATCGGGTGCATGTAGCCCGCGGCGAAGCGGCGGCGTGCTTCCACGGCATTCACCGGCCAGAGGTGGGGGGCCCCGGGTGGGGGGGGGCGGACCCCAGGAAAACCGGGGGTGGGGGGTCGGACACAAACGGGGCGGGGGGGGGTTGGT